>CAKUHM010000314.1 GCA_934655835.1 uncultured Collinsella sp.
CGGCATAACCCTCGACGATGACGTCGCGGATACGCATCCAGTCACTGGGGCGCATATTGGTGCTGTCGATGTTCATGGGCTGCACGACGTCGAGCTCGCAGAGGCCCGAGATCTCGGGGACGCTCTGAGCGAGTTCCTCACCGGTCAGGGCGGGGGAGAGGCCGTTGCCGTCCTCGGTCGATGCGATGGTGCCGCCCGTGGCGATGAGAAGGATGCGCTTCATGCTGGTATTCCTATCGTATTTGCCGCCGCAGAGGCGGAGTCGTTCGGCAGTATTGTGGCACAGGGCGTCCAATGTTCAAACGTATTACATCATCTGTAACGTTTGGTAACACTTCAATCGCCGTCAAATAGGGGCCAGGTCGTGCGTTTGCCGTGCTCTGATGGCTGCGAGGGACGAGAAACCCCATATAACGTGTACACTATGTAAGCTGTTTTCGTTTATTCGCGCGGGTGGGCACCGGCTCCCCGCCAACAAGAGGGGGAAACCATGGATCAAAAGGCTTCCGCAAAGGTCCTCGTACTCGACTTTGGTGCGCAGTACGGTCAGCTCATTGCCCGTCGCGTCCGCGACCTCAACGTGTATTCCGAGATTGTCCCCTGCGACATCTCGGCCGACGAGATTCGCGAGATGAACGCCTCTGCGCTCATCCTTTCCGGCGGCCCGGCTTCTGTGTACGCCGAGGACGCTCCGTCCATCGATCCCGCCATCTTTGACCTGGGCCTTCCCGTCCTGGGCTTTTGCTACGGCCATCAGATCACGGCCGTGACGCTCGGCGGCAAGGTCGGCCACTCCGAGGTGGGCGAGTACGGCCGCGCCACCATCACGCGCACGGCCGGCGCCAAGCTCTTTAACTCCACGCCCATGGAGCAGACCGTGTGGATGAGCCACCGCGATGCCGTCTCCGAGGTGCCCGAGGGCTTTACCGTTACCGCCAGCACCGACGTGTGCCCGGTCGCTGCCATGGAGTGCGCCGAGCGCAAGATCTTCACCACGCAGTTCCACCCCGAGGTCAAGCACTCCGAGTATGGCCAGCAGCTGCTGAGTAACTTCCTGTTTGAGATCTGCGGCCTGGAGCCCAACTGGAGCATGGACAACCTGGCCGAGACCATGACGGCCGAGTTCCGCGAGAAGGTCGGCGACGACCGCGTGATTCTGGCCCTGTCCGGCGGCGTCGACTCCTCTGTCGTGGCTGCGCTGGGCGCCCGCGCCGTGGGCAAGCAGATGACCTGCGTGTTCATCAACCACGGCCTTTTGCGCAAGGGCGAGCCCGAGCAGGTGGAGGAGGTCTTCACCAAGCAGTTCGACGTCGACTTTATCCACGTTCACGCCGAGGACCGCTACGCCGAGCTCCTGGCCGGCGTGACCGAGCCCGAGGAGAAGCGCCGCATCATCGGTACGCAGTTCTGGAAAGAGTTCTTCGCCGTGGCGCAGCAGCTCGAGACCGATGGCAAGCCGGTTAAGTACCTGGCTCAGGGCACCATCTACCCCGACATCATCGAGTCCGGCGCTCGCAAGACGGGCGGCAAGACGGCCACCATCAAGAGCCACCACAATCTGATCCCGGTCCCCGAGGGCGTGCACTTCGACCTTATTGAGCCGCTCGACCACTTCTTTAAGGACGAGGTCCGCGCGCTTGGTTTGGCGCTCGGCCTGCCGGCTCACATCGTGTTCCGTCAGCCCTTCCCGGGCCCGGGCCTTGCCATCCGCATCATCGGTGCGGTCGATAAGGAGAAGCTCGAGATCCTCAAGAACGCCGACGCCATCGTGCGCGAGGAGCTCGACGCCTACAACCAGCGTCTGTTTGAGCAGACCGGCGAGCGCAACTCCGAGCACAGCTGCTGGCAGTATTTCGCCGTTCTGCCCGACATCAAGTCCGTCGGCGTTATGGGTGACGAGCGCACCTATCAGCGCCCGATCATCCTGCGCGCCGTCGAGTCCAGCGACGCCATGACCGCCGACTGGGCCAAGCTGCCCTACGACGTCCTGGCCCGCATCTCCGGCCGCATCGTGGCCGAGGTTCCCGGCGCCAACCGCGTGTGCTACGACATCACGTCCAAGCCGCCCGCGACCAT
>CAKUHM010000315.1 GCA_934655835.1 uncultured Collinsella sp.
AAAGGGCGCTGACCTTCTGGTCGCGCCCTTGAAGTTGAACGTCAGATTGTCCAAATGCGGCCCGCGCAGCGTCGAGCTGTTACGGCGTTTGGTAAAACGCCGTAACTAGTAGTTGGCATCGTATCCGTTACCTTCTCCGGAAGGTTCTTCGTAGTAGTCCGAATCGCTTGAGTCGCTCGAATCGTCAGAACTGCCAGACGAGGTTGCGGTACCGTTGGCGTAGTCATCGGAGGTGTTATTGCTCAGGTCGCCGATCGTGGAGCTGGAACCGTCGGAAAGGCCCATGGTGTTGGGGCCCTTGGGGTCCTTGCCGGCGTCGACGCGCTCCATCATTTCCTTGAGCTCGTCCTCGTAGACAAAGACATAGCTCACGCCGTCGATCATAGTGTCATCACCGGCGTACGAGGGCAGGTTGGCCGAGTAGATGCCGTCGACATCCATGCCGCGCATGGCGTTGACCGTAGACACGATATCCTGAACGCTCATATCGGTTACGAGCATATCGGACAGCGAATTGACCAAGCCAAAGATCTTCGTGGCATCGAAGTTATTGAGGATCTGGTTGGCAAGGGCGCCAAGCACCTGACGCTGGTGGCGCATGCGCGTGTAATCGCCGTCGGCATAGGTGTAGCGGCAACGGGCATAGGTAAGGGCGGTGGCGCCATCCATATGCTGTTGACCAGCGGTGATCTTAATATCAAGGTGCTCAGGGTCGTCGACATCGTCGGTTGCGTTAATGTCGATACCGCCAACCGAATCAATCAGCGCCTGCATACCGTCGAAGCTGACCTCGGCATAATGGGAAATCTGAACGCCGCACAGTTCGTTGACCGCCTCGACCATGGCCTCGGCGCCGCCAACGGTATGGCAGGCGTTGATCTTCATGGTCTCGCCCTTGTACACGACCTTGGTGTCACGCGGAACAGAGATAAGCGTCGCCTGCTTCTGCGTGGGATCGATGCGTGCCAGGATAATCGAGTCGGCACGGTACGTATCCTCGCCCGGACGGCCGTCAGTGCCAAGAAGCAGCACGTAGAATGGATCCTTCGCCTCGTCGGTATCCACCAGAATCTGGCGCAGGTTGTCGGTAATGACATTAGAATCGCCGAGCTTGCCCATAATGGTGGCAAACCACAGGCCGGCAGCGGTCGTGGCGCTCAGCAGCACACCGAGCACGGCGATAAGCGCCACGCGGCGAACGTTGTGGCTGCGACGACGCTGGCGAGCGCGCTCGGAATAGCGAGCCACGTTATCGCGACTGTAGATCTTGGCCTGCGCACCAGTTGAGGGTCTTCGGGTGGTGGTATCCGCGAGGGGCTTCTTGTTAAACATAGGCAACCTGTATTAGTAGATGACGGGATCGGGGACGGTGGCATGCTCGACATGCGCGCCGAGCGCCTGCAGTTTCTCGACAAACTGCTCGTAGCCACGCTTGATGTGATGGATGGCCGAGACCTCGGTCGTACCGTCGGCAATCAGGCCGGCTACGACGAGGGCCGCACCGCCACGCAGGTCGGGCGAGGTAACCTGTGCACCCGAGAAACCCTTGACACCATGAATCATGGCATGATGGCTCTCGATACGAATGTCGGCACCCATGCGCACCAGCTCAGAGGCAAACATAAAGCGATTCTCGAAGATGTTCTCGGTAATGACGGAGCTGCCGTCGGCGAGGGCGGAGAGCACCATAATCTGCGCCTGCATGTCGGTCGGGAAACCGGGGAACGGAAGCGTCTGGATATCGACCGGCTTGATGCGCTCGGCGCGATTCACGTGGACGCCATCATCGGTACGCTCGCAATCGATGCCCATGATCTCCATCTTCTTGAGCACCATGCCCAAATGGATGGGGCAAAAACCCGTGACGTCGACGCCGCGATCGTCGGCCATCAGCGCGCCGGCGACGATAAAGGTACCGGCCTCGATGCGGTCGCCCACCACGCGATGGGTAACGGGATGCAGCTCTTCCACGCCTTCGATAGTCACGACGGGCGTGCCGGCACCGACGATCTTGGCGCCCATCTCGTTGAGCATGTTGGCAAGATCGACGATCTCGGGCTCGCG
>CAKUHM010000316.1 GCA_934655835.1 uncultured Collinsella sp.
TTGCCTATATAGCTAGCTGCCGTAAACAGATTGAACACCGTTTATAGAATTAACGTGACCGTTAGCCTAAAACCCATTGTTCGCTCGAAGTCCTCGTGGTTGCATGGGTAAGAAAGCCTAGATAATTAGCACATGTACGTTTAAGTGGGGGCAGCATGAAAGAGTTCTTTGGCATCGACGTGGGCGGCACGGCAGTTAAGTGGGCCGTGCTGGGTGAGGATTACTCCATCCGAGAGCGCGGTAGCCTGCCGACTAGTTTTAGCGCGGCCGAAGAAGTGGTCGAAACCCTGATCGGCCTTGTCGAGCCGTATCGCGAGCGCGTCTCCGCTGTGGGCGTAAGCGCGCCCGGCGGCATCTACGAGGGCGACGCGGACGGCGCGATCCATCGCGGCGGCGCTTTGACATACATGGACGGTTGCCCGCTGGGAAGGCTCTTGCGCGAGCGTCTTGGCATGCCGGTGTCTGTCAATAACGACGGCAAATGCTGTGCGCTTGGCGAATATGCGGCGGGCGCGCTACGTGGGCACCGTATTGGCGTGGTACTTGCCATTGGCACCGGGATTGGCGGCGGCATCGTTATCGACGGTCATGTCCTTCGCGGCTCGCACGGTTTTGCCGGCGAATTCAGCTTTCTGCGCAATGATGTGACGCGTGCGGCGGCGATGGACAACGTGTTTGCCGGCACAGGCGGCTGGCGCGCGCTGCGCGATGCTGCTGTGGCGGAGAAAGGACTGCCGGCAGATACTGCCGTGGACGGGCGCCGCGTCTTCGAGTGGATCGAGGCCGGCGACGAGGCGGCCCAGCGCGCTCTCGACCGCTATGCGCGTACGTTTGATGCCCAGCTCGTAAACCTGCAGGCCGTGCTCGACCCCGAGGTCTTTGTGATTGCGGGTGGCATTTCGTGCCATCCCGAACTCATTGATGCACTTCGCGCCCAGATGCCGGCCGCGCTCGCTGGCTACGAGGGCGGTTTTGCCGGCATCCCCGAGCCGCAGATTAAGGTGGCCGAACTCGGCAACGATGCCAACCTGTACGGAGCCGTGCAGGAGGCCATGCGCCTCTAAAGGTAGTCAAAAAAGCCCCGTCCCAAATTGACTACCGGCAAAAAGCTGCCGTTGGGGGAATAGTCGAGCCGCAACGCTTGACAACAGGGTAAACTGGCTACTAAACATTTACTATTCTGTTTAGATTGAATTTGCGGTCGTTTAGTTGCCGAGCCGTCGAGCTCAGCCGCGACCGTTGCTAGGGGGAAACGATGGCCAAAGCAAGCGTCCGCGAGATCAGCCGCATCACCGGTTTTTCGCCCGCGACCGTGTCCAACGCGCTCAACCGCAAGCGCAGCGTGAGCGAAGAGACCGCTAAGATCATCCTCGAGTGCGCGCAGTCACTCGGCTACCAGCAGTCGACGCAACTCGAGAGTATCCAGTTCGTGCTTGCGCGCAAGACGGGCGCCATCCTGGACGAGAGCACCTTCCACCCTGCGGTTATCGAGGGTGTGGAACGCCAGGCGCGCCGCCATGGCATGAGCACGAGCTTTGTCTCGCTCGACTTTAGCGACTTGGACGCCGTGCGCCCGCAGGTCGAGGGCCTCATTGCCGATCCGTCGGCCGCCATCGTGCTGATGGGCACCGAGCTGGGCGAGGAGGACTACGCCCTGTTTGCCAACGCGGCTGCCCACCTGATCGTGCTCGACGGGTGGAGCGACCGCCAGTACTTCGACGCCGTGGTCATTGCCAACACCGATTCGGTGCTGCGCGCCGTGGACTACCTTATCGAAAAGGGTCACAAACAGATCGGCTATCTTGCCGGCGACCTGCGCATCCGCAACTTTAAAGATCGCGAGCGCGGCTACCGTCAGGCGCTCGAGGACGCGGGCCTTGAGCCCAGCTCGGCATGGCACGTCACCCTGGGCACCACGCTCGAAGGTGCCTATCGTGACATGGGGGCATGGCTCGATACCGTCTCGCGCGATGATCTGCCGACGGCCTTCTTTGCCGAGAACGACGTGCTCGCCGTGGGCGCCATGCGTGCGCTCAACGAGCACGGCATACGCG
>CAKUHM010000317.1 GCA_934655835.1 uncultured Collinsella sp.
GAAGGTTTCAGCAGGTTGTTCGGTGATAACAGAAGGAAACGGCACTCTGCCTGAGCTTCCTGTGAAAGCGGAAGATGCACGGCCATCTGGTCACCATCGAAGTCAGCGTTGAACGCGGTACAAACAAGCGGATGCAGTTTGATCGCTTTACCTTCTACAAGGATTGGTTCGAATGCCTGGATACCAAGACGGTGCAGTGTAGGTGCACGGTTCAGCATAACCGGGTGTTCTTTAATAACATCTTCGAGAACATCCCATACAGCCGGCTCCAGCTTCTCAACCATTTTCTTAGCGTTCTTAATGTTGTGTGAAGTTCCGTTGGCAACAAGCTCTTTCATAACGAAAGGTTTGAACAGCTCGATCGCCATCTCTTTCGGAAGACCACACTGGTAAATCTTAAGTTCCGGTCCTACGACGATAACGGAACGTCCGGAATAGTCAACTCGTTTACCAAGAAGGTTCTGACGGAAACGTCCGGATTTACCTTTCAGCATATCGGAAAGAGATTTCAGGGCTCTGTTTCCAGGACCTGTTACAGGACGTCCACGGCGGCCGTTGTCGATCAGGGCATCTACTGCTTCCTGAAGCATACGTTTCTCGTTACGAACGATAATATCCGGTGCGCCTAATTCCAGAAGTCTCTTCAGACGGTTGTTACGGTTGATGATTCTTCTGTAAAGGTCATTTAAGTCAGATGTAGCGAAACGTCCACCATCCAGCTGAACCATAGGACGCAGATCCGGCGGGATTACAGGGATAACTGTCATGATCATCCACTCAGGACGGTTTCCTGACTCACGGAAAGATTCTACAACTTCGAGACGTTTGATGATTCTCGCACGTTTCTGGCCTGTAGCATCTTTTAATTCTTTCTTCAGTTCTGCAGAATCTTTCTCAAGATCAATTGCCTCAAGAAGCTCTTTGATAGATTCTGCACCCATACCTACACGGAAATCATATCCATAAGCCTCACGGGCATCCTGATATTCTCTCTCTGTAAGTACCTGTTTGTACTGGAGTCCGGAATTAGCCGGATCCAGTACGATATAGTTTGCAAAGTAAAGAACTTTCTCCAGAGTTCTCGGAGAAATGTCAAGGATCAGACCCATACGGGACGGAATTCCTTTGAAATACCAGATGTGGGATACCGGAGCAGCCAGCTCGATATGTCCCATACGCTCTCTACGTACAGAGGATTTTGTAACTTCTACACCACATCTGTCGCAGACAACGCCTTTATAGCGAATCTTTTTGTACTTTCCACAGTGGCACTCCCAGTCCTTGCTCGGTCCAAAGATCTTTTCACAGAAAAGTCCGTCTTTCTCCGGTTTTAAGGTACGGTAGTTGATGGTCTCAGGTTTTAAAACCTCGCCTCTTGACCACTCTCTGATTTTCTCAGGGGACGCCAGTCCGATTTTGATGGCATCGAAAGTCATTGGCTGATATGTTTCATTGGCGTTAGTTGTTTCTGCCATGTATTCTTTCCCCTTTCTTACTCTTCGTCATTGTCTTCAAGAGCCTCATCCAGCTCAATGAAGTCATCCTCATCTTCGTCCTCGTCAATATCAACGAGTTCTTCTCCGTCAAACTCCTGCTTTGTATAGCCATGTTTGCCGTAGTCTTCTTCTCTGTCATGATGTCTTCTGGAATCTCCCTCGATGACAGAACGAAGATCTGTGTCACCATAGTCTACGGATTCAAGAAGATGTACTTCTGTATTATCATCCTTGAGTACCTTCACATCCAGACCAAGAGACTGGAGTTCTTTTAAGAGAACCTTGAAGGATTCCGGAATACCCGGCTCAGGAATATTGTCACCCTTAATGATTGCTTCGTATGTCTTAACACGACCAACAACATCATCGGATTTAACTGTCAGGATTTCCTGCAGTGTGTAAGATGCACCGTATGCTTCCAGTGCCCAAACCTCCATCTCACCGAAACGCTGTCCACCGAACTGAGCTTTACCACCCAGAGGCTGCTGTGTTACCAGAGAGTATGGACCAGTAGAACGTGCATGGATCTTATCATCAACCAGGTGATGCAGTTTCAG
>CAKUHM010000318.1 GCA_934655835.1 uncultured Collinsella sp.
TCGGCGTCGATGAGTGCCAGCGACTTGCGCGTGCCGTTCTCGGGGAAGCCGAAGAACTTGGCAACGGCCTCGATGGTGCCCATGCCCGGGGTCTCGACCTTAGTGAGCGTGCCATCGCCAGGACCCTCGGTCACGACGACCTTGGTGCTTGCGGCCTCGTCATCGGCAGCGAAGCCGCAATCGTCGCAGTAGACCAGCGACGCCTCGCCGGCCTCGGCTAGGGCCATGTACTCGACGGAGGTGTCGCCGCCGATCTCGCCGGAGTCAGCGACAACGGGCAGGGCCTTGATGTAGCAGCGCTCGCAGATGTTAGCGTAGGCCTGCTTCATCTTGTCGTACTCTTCCTGCAGGCTCTCCTGCGTGGCGGAGAAACTGTAGGCGTCCTTCATGATGAACTCGCGGCCGCGCATCAGGCCAAAGCGGGGACGGAACTCGTCGCGGAACTTATCCTGGATGTGATACAGGTTGACGGGCAGCTGCTTATAGGAGCGCAGCTCGTTGCGCACCAGGGC
This sequence comes from uncultured Collinsella sp., assembly GCA_934655835.1. The sequence goes on from CAKUHM010000318.1 coordinate 513, forward strand.
CGTGACGGTCTCCTCGTGCGTGGGACCCAGGACGAACTCGCGGCCGTGACGGTCGTCAAAGCGCACAAGCTCCTTGCCATAGGCATCGATACGGCCGGACTCACGCCACAGCTCGGCATCGACCATGATGGGCATCATGAGCTCCTGAGCGCCGGCGGTGTCCATCTCGTCGCGCACGATGTTCTCGATCTTGCGGATCGAGCGCCAAGCGAGCGGCAGGTAAGAATACAGGCCGGCGGCCTCCTTGCGGATCATGCCGGCACGAAGCAGCAGGCGATGGCTTGCGAGCTCGGCGTCAGCCGGATCCTCTTTGAGCGTCGGCGCGTAGAGCTTAGACATATACATTGCTCGAGTCATTTATTTCTCCTCAATAAGCTTGTCGACCTCGGCCATAAGCGCGTCGACAATTTGATCCTCAGCTACTTTACCAATGATCTGGCCATGCGAAAAGAGCAGGCCCTGGCCTCGTCCGCAGGCAACGCCCAAGTCGGCGTCAGATGCCTCGCCGGGGCCGTTGACCGCACATCCCATCACGGCAATCGAAAGCGGCGCGGAATAGTTCTTAAGCCGCTCAGTGACTTCCTCGGCAATGGGAATCAGGTTGACCTGGCAGCGGGCGCACGTGGGACACGAGACGATCTCGGGGCCACGGCGACGCAGGCCCAGCGACTGCAGAATTCCCCAGGCAACCGGCGGCTCCTCGACCGGATCGGCCGTAAGCGAGACGCGCATGGTGTCACCGATGCCCTCGGACAGCAAAATGCCCAGGCCCACCGAGCTCTTGATGGTGCCCTGCAGCTTGGTGCCGGCCTCGGTCACACCCAGATGAAGCGGAACGTGGGGAATCTCACGCGACAGCGCGCGATAGGTATCGAGCGTCGTTTGCACGCTATGGGCCTTGGCAGAAAGCACAATGTTGGTAAAGCCGCGGTCCTCAAAGTGCCTGACGAAGCGCTCACTCGACATCACAAGCTTTTCAGGCTGCGTGAGGTCTTCGCGCTCGGCGATATCCTGCTCAAGCGAGCCCGCGTTCACGCCAATACGAATCGCGCACCCAGCGGCGCCCGCGGCATCGATCACGGCATCGACCTTGGCCCAATCGCCAATGTTGCCGGGATTGATGCGGAGCTTGGCGGCACCGGCCTCAACGGCACCAATGGCGAGCTTATGGTTAAAGTGGATATCAGCGACAATCGGCACCGGAGACTCGGCACAGATGGTGCGGAAACCCTCAAGCGCGGCCTCGGTGGGTACACTCACGCGCACGATATCGCAGCCCGCCTGCGCCAACGCGCGAACCTGCCCAAGCGTTGCCTGGGCATCGGCGGTATCAGTGCAGGTCATGGACTGAACCACCACCGGCGCGCCGCCGCCGATCTGCACGCCGCCCACATGCACGGGGCGCGTCAGCTCGCGCGGCAAAGAATGGGATAAAGACAATCCAAACACTCCCCTACAGAATAAATCGAAGGATGTCGGAACGAAGCATATAGACAAACAGAAGCGCAAAGAGCGCGATGCCCA
>CAKUHM010000319.1 GCA_934655835.1 uncultured Collinsella sp.
TAGCGCAGGATATCGATATAGGGAAAGCCCACGTGGCAGGCCATGGAGCACATCTTGCCGCGGTCGCGGTCGAAGTCGAACACGTCGCCCGGCTTGTGCCCGTGATGGCAACGACACGTGCCCAGCTGATCAACGCAGCTAATGCGAATACGTGGGCGCTTGCCGCGTGGCGCGCCGAGCGGCTTACCTTCGCCCGCGGGCTCGGAGCAGCCCTCGCCGGCGCTACTCATGGTCAATCACATCCAAGCAGGCCTCGATGGGCAGGCCGGCAGACTTGTCCTCCTGGTCGGCATTGCGCTCGATAAGCTCGGCCACCACGCGCATGGCGTCGGCCGTTGCGCGCTGCAGACTCCAGCCGGCCATAACGCGGCCGACGAGCACCGCCGAGAACGTGTCGCCCGTACCCGGGAAGTAAACTGGGATCAAATCGAAGGGGATCGCAAAGTACTCCCCCGCCACGTGGTCGTAACCGATAACGGCGTTCGTGCCGTCGACCACAGCGCTCGTAATGACCACCGACTTGGCGCCCAGCGCGCGCATGGCGTCCACAAGGACGCGGGCCTCGTCGGGCGTGATGTGATCGGCGATGGGCGTGTCGGTGAGCAGGCAGGCCTCGGTGTAGTTGGGCACCGCATAGTCGGCGCACTCGAGCAGATGCCTCATGAGGCCGATCGTGGACTCGGGCACGCCGGCGTAGAGCTTGCCGTTGTCCCCCATGATGGGGTCGACAAACACCTTCGTGCCCGTTTGCGCGCGGCGGTGGCAGAAATCCGAGATGATGCGCGTCTCTTCCTCGGTCACGATGAAGCCGGTCGAGATAGCGTCGAACTCAAAGCCGAGTTCTTCCCAGATGGCGAGGCTCTGGCGCACGTACTCCGTGGTGTCGTGGATGTAGAACTTGGGGTAGTTGAGCGTGTCGGACACGAGGGCCGTCGGCAGGTTGTGGATGCGGTAGCCCATATGCGACAGCACCGGCAGCATGGCGGAAAGCGCGACCTTGCCGTAGCCGCACATATCGTTGATCAGCAGCAGCTGAGTGTTCTTCATGAGAGTCCCCCTCGGGTCGGGAGCGGCGCAAAGTCGCCACAGTGCGACTAAGTGTAGCGCAGGGAACGCTGCGGACGGAAGCTTGCACCAAAGCCTCGACAAGGAGTGTCCCTAGGTGCCGGCAGAAAAGGAACGTCCCCAAGTGCCACCCAAGTGCCAACAAGGACAACGCCGCAGGTTGAGGACGGACAGCGAAAACACTCCTAAGCGAGCAAGGTGGCGTGAAAGAGGAGGGCATAGGCCTTGTGGCCATGCCCGACGATTGAACGCCAGATTGCCGCTTAGGAACGTTTGCAGCGTCGAGCCGTTGCGCGGTTTGGAAAAACCGCGCAACTATTACTTTGGTACCTTGACATTCTTGTGTGGCACTCCTAGATTAGTTAGGCACAAAACAATCCCACTACCTAACTAAAGAAAGGAGCGACACGAATTCATGTGCGATGAACCCCTTAACCTTCGCCCGCACGAGCCCGGCGGCGACCCATTGCAACCGGCAGACATGCCCGAAGCGGTCAGCGCCGAAGACAAGCTCGCCAAGCGCATCCTGAGCGGCCTGGGCTTTTGTGGCCACTACATGCACTTTCACGGCGGCGGCGTGTCCGGCAAGGCGCCCATCGTCTGCTTGCTCGCCAAGCAAGAAAACGGCGAGATGTCGCAGCAGGAACTCGGCATGCACTTCGACCTCAAGCCGGGGTCGCTTTCCGAGATCTTGTCCAAGCTCGAGTGCGCCGGCATCATCGAGCGCAGCCGCAATCCAAAAGATCGCCGGCAGCTCACCATTCGCCTGACCGAGATCGGCTGGGAGAAGGCCCGCATCGACCAGGCCGCCCGCCTGCGCTTTAGGGAACAGGCCTTTAGCGCGCTCACCCACGACGAGCGCGAGGACCTCGCCGAAATGCTCGATAAAATCCGCGTAACCTGGGAGGAACTGGATGATTAAAACCCTCATGGGCAGCATCCGCGATTACATGAAGGTCACGA
>CAKUHM010000320.1 GCA_934655835.1 uncultured Collinsella sp.
CTACGGGCGCGACCGGTCAGTTTATGCCCGATCCCTCGGACACCGGCTTCTTTACGCTGTCCGAGTCCGAGATGGTTCAGCAGGATCGCCAAGACCGTAAGCAGGCCAAGGTCCGTCGCCGTCATCGCCACACGGGTCTCAAGGTCTTCATCGTGCTGCTTCTGCTCATCCTGATCGCCGCGGGCGGTCTGGGCTTTGCCTACACGCGCGGCCTGGGCTTCCCGTCTCAGGAGTCGGTGGTTACCGACCTGTTCCAGGCTGCCGGCGACGGTGACACCGCCAAGGCGGAGTCTTGCCTCGCCTCGAGCCTGTCCGAGGACGCCAAGTCGATGATCATCTCCTCGATTCCGCAGGGCGCTACCGTCTCCGTCGAGGGCATGGATCAGTCCATGACCGAGACGACCGCTAAGGTGAAGGCATCGCTGTCCAAGGGCGGCGAGCAGGAGTACACCGTCAAATTCGTGCGCTCCGACAACCATATCGGCTGGGCCGTTTCTTCGCTTGATATGGATTTCTCGGCTGCTGACAACCAGTAGTGACCTTATGGGATTTAGCTTTGCCCGGCGCTTCACCGCAAGTGAGGCGCCGGGCTTGCGCTAGTATGATGGGCTAGTAGTTTTCCAGCAATCATCCAACACATCAGGAGTTGCGTTGTTTTCTTTGATGGATATGTTCTTCGGTAGCTATGCGGGCGATCTTGCCATCGACCTCGGCACCGCAAATACGCTTGTCTCCGTGCGCGGCAAGGGCATCGTCATTCGCGAGCCCTCCGTTGTCGCCATCGACAAGAACGACGAGCGCATCCTGGCGGTCGGTATCGAGGCAAAGCGCATGCTCGGCCGTACGCCCGGCAACATCGTGGCCGTTCGTCCCCTGAAGGACGGCGTCATCGCCGACTTCGATGTTACCGAGGCCATGCTTCGCTACTTTATCGACAAGGCGTCCGAGAAGCGCTATCCGTGGACTCCGCGTCCGCGTGTTGTCGTCTGCGTTCCCTCCGGTGTCACGTCGGTCGAGAAGCGCGCTGTCTTTGAGGCCACGATCCAGGCCGGTGCCCGCCAGGCCTATCTGATCGAAGAGCCTATGGCCGCCGCTATCGGCGCCGACCTGCCCGTCGAGGAACCCACCGGTTCCATGGTCATCGACATCGGTGGCGGTACCACCGAGGTTGCCGTTATCGCTATGGGCGGTATCGTCGTCTCGCAGTCCATCCGTATTGCCGGCGACGAGTTCGATCAGGCCATCCTCACGCACGTTCGCGATGCCTACAACCTGGCCATCGGCGAGCGTACGGCAGAGGACATCAAGATCAAGGTCGGCTCCGCCGTGCCGCTCAAGGACGAGCTCGACGTCGAGGTCAACGGCCGCGACGTGATCACCGGTCTGCCCAAGACCGTGCGCATCGAGAGCGAGGAGATTCGTCGCGCACTCAACAAGCCGCTCGACGAGATGGCCAAGGCCGTCAAGGACGCACTCGACGCTACGCCTCCCGATCTTGCCTCGGACCTTATGTACTACGGCATTTTGCTGACCGGTGGCGGCGCGCTGCTGCGCGGTCTCGACGTGCGCCTGCGCGATGAGACCGGCGTTTCGGTCAACGTCAGCCCCACGGCGCTCGATAACGTTGTTAACGGCTGTGCCCGCGTGCTCGAGGCCAATGCGTTTGATGGCGGCTTCGTCCAGACCAATGCTTAATTTCCAAAAGGTGGATTCCATTTGGCACGATCTTCGGGTTTCTCCACAAATCTGAATACCAAGCGACAATCAACGGGTATGCGCCCGTTGATTGTTTTCAGCCTGATTTCGGTGTTGCTGCTCACGTTTTACATCCGCGAGGGCGAGGCAGGGCCGATTCATGCCGTGCGTTCGGGCGTAACGACGATTACCTCTCCGGTGCGTTTTCTGGGCTCGGCTGTGGCGGCTCCCTTCAATGCGATCGGTAACGTGTTCTCTAACCTTACGGCGTCACAGGACACGCTTGACGAGCTTAAGAAGCAAAACGAGGAACTGA
>CAKUHM010000321.1 GCA_934655835.1 uncultured Collinsella sp.
AGAGGAGGGAAGCGTACTTTGGTACGCGACCGACGATTGAACGTCAGATTGCCGCTTAGGGGCGTTTGCAGCGTCGAGCTAGGACAAGTCGTCCTCATAGGGCATGATCTCGGCCAGATAGCCCTTCTCCTTGAGCGTGGCCTCGATCTCGTCGAGGGTCTGCTCGTCTTCTGCCGCAATGCGATGGAAGTGATAGCCGCTCGTTACCGTCAGCAGCGGGAAGCTCTTGCCGCTGGCGATGTCGTGCAGATAGCGCTCGATATCGCGGCGGTTGCGGATGTCCAGGTCGGCCGTGATCTTGCCGTACACGCGATGGTTGACGATTACGTTGAGCACGGCACCGCCCGCATCGACGATGCTCGTGAGCTCGTCGCCCGCCTGCTCCACGCTGTGGCGCACCTTGACCAAGCGCGTGGGCACAGCCGGGCTGCTCTCGGCTTCCTGCAGCACGTAGCCGCGGTTGGTAGCGACGATATCGTGCCCGTCGGCGCGCAGCAAGGCAATGTCTTGCACCACGACCTGACGGCTCACGCCCACCTCGCGGGCAAGCGCGCTGCCCGAAACGGGATCTTTAGCCCCCTCGAGCACGGCCATGATGGCACGGCGACGCTCGCGGGCGTTCATTATTTACCGTCCAGCAGACGCAGGTGCTTAAGCGAAAGGTCGAGGATCGGCGCGGAGTGCGTCAGGGCGCCCGAGCTAATAAAATCGACGCCCAGATCGGCCAGGGCGCGAATGTTGCCGGCGTCCACGTTGCCCGAGCACTCGGTCTTGGCGCGACCGTCGATAAGCTCGATGGCGGCGGCCATATCGTCGTGGGTCATGTTGTCGAACATGATGATGTCGGCGCCAGCCTCTACGGCCTCGCGCACCATGTCCAGATTCTCGCACTCAATCTCGACCGTCGTGGTAAACGACGCATGGGCGCGCGCCATCTCGATCGCACGTGCCACGCCACCGGCGGCGTCGATATGGTTGTCCTTGAGCATGACAGCCGTCGACAGGTTGTAGCGGTGGTTGCTGCCGCCGCCGATCTCGACTGCGGCCTTCTCGAAGACGCGCATGCCCGGCGTGGTCTTGCGCGTGTCGACGAGCACGGTCTTGGTGCCTTCGAGCGCCGCGGCCATCTGGTGCGTATAGGTGGCGATACCGCTCATGCGCTGCAGGTAGTTGAGCGCCACGCGCTCGCCCGAAAGCAGTACGCGCGCGTCGCCGCGCACCTGGCCCACATGGTCGCCAGCGTGTACCTCGTCGCCGTCCGCGACGTCGAACAGCACCGAGCTCTGCGAATCCAGCAGCTCAAAGGTACGGGCGAATACGTCCAGGCCGGCGATGATGCCGTCGGCCTTGGCGATGAGCTCAACGGTGGCGGGGCGCGCCGTGGGGCACACGCTCGCCGTGCTCACGTCCTCAAAGGTGATGTCCTCGCGCAGGGCCTGCAAAATCAGATCATCGACGACGAGCTTCATGGTAATGGGGTTCATGGTCTACTCCTCCACGGCCTGCGTGCCGGCGGCACGGGCCAAATCATCGATTGCAAGGGTATCGGCGCTCAGGGCGCGGTGACGTCCGTCGAGCGCGGGCTCGCCGGCCTGCTCCACGGCAAGCGACTCGCCGGTGCGCATATACCAAGCAGCGCGGCGACCCCACACCAAGGACTCGAGCAGGCTGTTTGAGGCAAGACGATTCTTGCCGTGAACGCCGTTGCAGGCCGTCTCGCCGGCGGCGTAGAGCTCGGGCATGGAGGTGCGGCCGTCCTTGTCGACCCACACGCCGCCCATAAAGTAGTGCTGCGTGGGCGTGACGGGGATGGGCTCATCCAGGATGTCGCGGCCGTCCTCCAGGCAGCGCGCGCGGATGTTGGCGAAGTGTCCGGTCACCACGTCGCGCTCGACGGGGGCAAAGCTCAGCCACTCGTGCTCGGTGCCGTCCTGCTTCATCTGCTCGCGAATGGCGGCGGCGACCACGTCGCGCGGCTGCAGCTCGTCGGTAAAGCGCTCGCCGGCGGC
>CAKUHM010000322.1 GCA_934655835.1 uncultured Collinsella sp.
GAGGTCTGGGACCTCGCCAACGCTAAGCTCGCCGAGGCCAGCTTCACCTGCCGCAACCTGATCAAGCAGTCCAACGTCCGCATGATCTGCACTACCGACGACCCCGCCGACAGCTTTGAGTGGCACAAGAAGATTGCCGCCGACGAGAGCTTCGACGTCCAGGTCGTCCCGGCCATGCGTCCCGACGCCGCTCTGCGCATCGAGCGTGGCCAGGAGTTCGCCGACTACTGCAAGCACCTCTCCGAGGTCGCTGGCGTTGAGGTCAACGACTTCGAGGACATGAAGGCTGCTATCTCCAAGCGCTACGACGTCGCCCACGAGCTGGGCTGCCGTGCCTCCGACCACGCGCTCGACTACGTTATGTATGTCCCGGCTACCGCCGAGGAGATCGAGGCCATCTTTGCCAAGGGCCTGGCCGCCGAGCCGCTCACCGAAGATGAGGTCCTTAAGTACAAGACCGCCTTTATGCAGTTTGTCGCCGGCGAGTATGTCCGCCTGGGTTGGGCCATGCAGCTGCACTTTGGCTGCAAGCGCGACAACAACCGTGCCATGTTCGCCAAGCTCGGTCCCGATACCGGTTACGACTGCATCTCCAACTACACGCCGTCTGACCAGCTCGCCGATTTCCTCAACTCCATCCAGGAGACCTGTGGCCTGCCCAAGACCATCCTGTACAGCCTGAACCCCATCGACAACACCATGATCGATACCGTCATGGGCTGCTTCCAGGAGGCCCCGACTGCCGGCAAGATCCAGAACGGTTCCGCTTGGTGGTTCAACGACAACGAGGTCGGCATGCGCGAGCAGCTCACGGCCCTTGCCAACGAGGGCGTTCTGGGCAACTTCGTCGGCATGCTCACCGACTCCCGTTCCTTCCTGTCCTATCCGCGTCACGAGTACTTCCGCCGCGTGCTGTGCAGTGTGATCGGCGAGTGGGTCGAGCAGGGCAAGTACCCCGCCGACATGGAGCTGCTGGGCACCATCGTGCGCGACATCAGCTACAACAACTCCGTCCGCTACTTCGGTTTTGACCTGGAGACCGTCGAGGCCTAAGTCCGCACCGAGCCATACCGAACCCGGGGGCGCCGTTGCCACACGCGGGGCCCCCGTTTAGCTTGCACGCTAACAAACGCCTAAGGAGATACATAGATGGAGAACATCAGCTACGAGACGCTCGAGAAGATCGGTTATAAGGGTTACGTGCTGCCCAAGGACGCCCCCGAGAAGGTCCTGCAGTTTGGCGAGGGCAACTTCCTGCGCGCTTTCGTGGACCGCTTCTTTGACATGGGCAACGAGGCCACCGGCTGGAACGGCAAGGTCGTCATGGTGCAGCCCATCAGCGGTGCCTTTGGCTTTGCCGACGGCATCAATGCCCAGGACGACCTGTACACCGTGCTGGTGCGCGGCAAGGAGAACGGCAACACGGTCGACGAGTCCCGCGTGATCAGCGCCTGCAGCCGCTGCCTCAACCCGTATCGCGAGGACGACTACCGCGCCATCATGGAGGTCGCCGCATCCGATGACCTGGAGATCATTGTCTCCAACACCACCGAGGCCGGCATCGCCTACGACCCGTCCTGCAAGGCCGACGACATGCCGCCCGCGAGCTTCCCTGCCAAGCTTGCCCAGGTACTCCACACCCGCTGGGCTGCCGGCAAGCCGGGCATCATCGTGCTCGCCTGCGAGCTCATCGACCACAACGGCGAGGAGCTGCTGCGCATCATGAACCAGTACGTGAGCGACTGGGGCTGGGAGGACGAGTTCTCGCAGTGGATGGCCAATGACTGCACCGTCTGCACCACGCTCGTCGACACCATCGTTCCCGGCCGCATCCGCGATCCCAAGGAGGCCGCTGCCGTGGCTGAGCGTCTGGGCTACGAGGATCCCTTCCTGGCCGTGCGCGAGCCCTTCCAGATGTGGGGCATCCAGGGCGACGAGTCGCTCAAGGAGCGTCTGCCCTTCGTGAAGGCCGGTCTGCCGGGCGTCTTTGTGACCCC
>CAKUHM010000323.1 GCA_934655835.1 uncultured Collinsella sp.
TGGCTTCATGACGGCTCCTCTCGTCCTGTTACTGCAATTGTCGCAAAAGGTGCGCGGGTTCAGCGGTTCAACTTGGTGAGCGGCACGGGATTAACCATGGAATGAAAGGCATGGCACCGGCGCGGCGGGGTATGCTGGAGAGGACCAGCAACCCAGCGAAAGGGGAGAGCATGACGGATCAGGAAACGCCCGAGCGCGCGCACGTGACGGCCGACGATATCGAGGCGGCCAACGACCTTATCGACTTTATCGAGGCATGCCCCAGCATGTTCCATACGGCGGCGACCATTATGGCCGAGCTCGACGAGGCAGGCTTTACCTACCTGCCCGAGAACGCGGCGTGGGATATCGAGCCGGGCGGTCGCTACTACACGCAGCGCAATACCTCGAGTGTCATCGCCTTTAAGGTGGGCGAGGACCTGGCCGCAACGTGGGGCGAGGACGGCGTTGCCGGCGACTATCATTTTCAGCTCACGGCATCGCATAGCGATTCGCCGACGTTTAAGGTCAAGGCCGTGCCCGAACTCGACGGTGCGGGCGAGACGCTGCGCCTGAACACCGAGGCCTATGGCGGCATGATCGACTACACCTGGTTCGACCGTCCGCTGGCGCTGGCCGGCCGCGTGCTGGTGCGCGAGGGTGACCGTATTGAGAGCCGCCTGCTCACTACCGAGCGCGAGGTCGCCATCATACCGAGCCTTGCCATTCACATGAACCGTGGCGTCAACGAGAGCTTTGCGCCCAATCGCGCCGTCGACCTGTGCCCGCTCATCAGCGCCGGCGAGCTTAAGCAGGGCGACTTTGACGCCCTGATTGCCGACGAGCTCGATGTGGAGCCCGAGCAGATCCTGGGCCGCGACCTGTTCTTGGTCAATCGTCAGGATGCACGTATTTGGGGCTGGGCCGACGAGTTCATCTCGACGCCCAAGCTCGACGACCTGGCCTGCGCCTACACCTCGCTGCAGGCGTTTTTGGGTGCCGAGAACGCGCATGATGTCTCCGTCTTTTGCTGCTTCGATAACGAGGAGGTTGGCTCCGAGACCAAGCAGGGCGCCATGTCGACGTTCTTGGCCGATGCGCTGCGCCGCATTAACGGGTCGCTTGGCTTTGATGACGAGTCGTACCATCGCGCGCTTGCCGCCTCGATGCTCGTGAGCTGCGACAATGCTCATGCCGTGCATCCTAACCATGCCGAGAAATGCGATGCCCGCAACCAGGTCGTGCTCAACGGCGGCATCGTCATCAAGGAGGCTGCCAACCAGCACTACTGCACCGACGCTTTTAGCCGCGCGGTGTTCCAGGCTATCTGCGATGACGCCGACGTGCCTACGCAGGCCTTCGCCAACAAGAGCGACATGGCCGGCGGCTCTACCCTCGGCAACCTGTCCAATATGCAGGCGAGCATGCACGCCGTGGACGTGGGCCTGCCGCAGCTGGCCATGCACTCAAGCTACGAGACCGGCGGCGTCCGCGACGTAATGCACGCCATCCGCGCCCTTACCGCCTTCTACGAGCACAACCTAACCATCAACGGCGCCGAAAGCGTAGAGCTGTAAATGCAAGCCGAAGATATGAAGGCCGAGCGCAGGGCCAAACTTATCGAACAGGGCTCGCAGCTGTTCGCCACTGCTTGCCATGAGTCAGGGATCGACGTGTCCAGGGCGCAGTCAACTAATGATGAAGAGCTCAAGCACAGAGCCTATTCGGACCGCTTTGACGAGGAGATGGGCTGGCTCCAATAAGCGAAGCATTATCACTTTGACGAGAGTGTCGCAGGCAGAACCAGCGTCATGGTGCAAACAAACCTGACCCCATTGCACCAAACTCACAAGGAGTGTCCCTACCTGCCGGCAGGAAAGGAACGTCCCCAGGTGCCAACAATGGCAACACCGCAGGCAGGGGATGGGCAGCGAGCGACGTCCAGAGCGAACAAGTTGGCATGAAAAAGGCGAGGCATAGACCTGATGGTCATGCCTCGCCTTTTGAATGACAA
>CAKUHM010000324.1 GCA_934655835.1 uncultured Collinsella sp.
GCGCCGGGATAGAAGCTCAGGGTCACGTCGTCAAGGATCACCTTGTCGCCATGGGCCTTGCGAGCCTGATACATCTGATAAATGAACTCAGCCAATGTCAGCTTCTCCTTATCTAGCTGCGGAAATCTTCTGATCCTCCCCGTGATGGAAAATCGGAGAGGCAATCCGCGCGTTCTAATAAAAAGGGGCATGGTTGCCCACACCCCCTAATACTACCTGGGAAAAGTCCCCCGGAACACACTATGAACTGCGTACGCTAGTTTTCCGCAACCTTAGCGAACGGCTCGCTGCGATTTGCGCCACAGCAGATACGAATAGACGTAGGCAGCGCCAGCTGAACCAAACGCCAGCACCGCAATCACCGCGGCGACGACTTCACTCGAAAGCACGCTACCCGCCACGCCCATCACAATCAGGCCAATACCCAGCACCATAAAGCAGGCACCGCCAAAACGCTGCGTACGGCGCCAGTTCTCGGGATCGGCAAGCGCCCAGGGCGTCTTGATACCGAGCGTATAGTTCTGCTTCACACGCGGCAAGTAGTTACCCACACCAATGAAGAGCAAGCCGATAGCGCCGGAAATCAGCACGTTGACCGAACCGACCGCCGGCACCACGCCCCAGACCGTAAGCTCACCCAACCAGCTTATGGCACACATGAATAAGGTGAAGGCGATTACGAAGCCCTGATAGAACTTGCCGCAGGTTCGATATGCCTCACCTTTGGGATCGATGCGCGGCACCACGCAGAACATTGCGAGAAGCGCCAGAGGCAGCACGCCGAGCGCGGAGGCCATCCAGCTAGGACCCCAACCGTCGACGGCGCCGTTCGCGCCCCAGTGCGTGGGAATCTGCGCAGGCAAGCTCGGCATCACCCAGAGATGCGCAGCAACATTGATAGCGCAGACCACAACAAGCATGGCCCATACACGCGGCGATACCCCCGTGGCGTGAATGCCCTTGTTTTCGTTATTCATCCTTATCACCTTCAGTGTCTGTAAAGCCCATAAACCAGCCGATCAAGTCCTGCATGACGGTGGTGTTTAAGCTGTATACGATGTTTTGGCCATGACGTTCGTCGGTCACCAACCCGGCGTTTTTGAGCGTCGCCAAATGATGGCTGAGCGACGGCTTGCTTATCTCGAAATGCTCGGCAAGCTCTCCTGCCGTGCGGTTGCCCTCGCGCAGCAGTTCCAAAATGCGCCGCCGTGTTGGATCCCCCAGCGCTTTAAAACCCTCTCCCGGCATAGAGCCTCCTCTCAGTATTTCGTTCGACGCACATACTATACTCGGTATTTAGATGTTTGTCTAATTATCTAATTTGTAACGTAATATAGAACATACGTTCGCATTTAGCTATAATGGAAGTTGAAGCAGATGGACCAGCTCCCTCTACCCAAGAAGGAGATGGACTATGAGTATTGACGATGTCCTGACGTTGTTATTGCTTGCAATCGCGGCTGTGGAGCTCGGCATCCACATTGGAGGTCGAATGAAATAGCCGCCCCCGCGTAATGCGAAGACGGCCACTTCTCACGCTACAAACGTGCATTGGAGTTGGCCAACCCGCGGCAACGGGTGCCATCTGCTTCATCTTATGCGAATCCTGGTCTCATTTCAACAAGCCCCGAGGGCTCAAATGGAATCGCGATAATACCTATAATGGCGATAGCTAAAACACGACAGCTTCCCCATCGGAGGATATCTATGACCGAAACCGCAGCCGCCGCCCCCATCGAGACGCGCGACACCAAGCTCGAGATCATCATGGGTCGCGAGGCGCTCGACAAGCTCGCCAACGCCACGGTGCTGGTACTCGGCTGCGGAGGTGTGGGCTCCAACTGCTGCGAGGCACTTGCCCGTGGCGGCATCGGTCATTTCGTCATTCTGGACAAGGACATCATCGCGCCCAGCAATATCAATCGCCAGGCCATCGCCTTTCACAGCACCATCGGCAAGCGCAAGGTTGACGTGATGGAAGCCA
>CAKUHM010000325.1 GCA_934655835.1 uncultured Collinsella sp.
TACCTGCAGGGATACATCGTCTGCTGCCTTATGTATTTCATCATCTGCTTTCCGCTCGCCATGCTGGTGCAGTGGCTCGAGCGCCGCTCCAAGGAGCGTCCGCGCGGTGTGAGCCTGGCCGAGCTGGGGCTCGACAACGTAGAGGAGGCCTAGCGCATGGAAATCTTCAACGCGACCAACCTGCTCTACATCTGGGGCGGCTTTGTTAAGACGGTCGAGATCTCGGCGCTGTCGATCTTTTTCTCGCTCATCTTTGGCACGGTGCTGGCGCTCGTCAAGAGCTATGCGCCCCGCCCGTTCCGCATTTTGGTGAGTGCCTATATCGAGCTGTTCCGCTGTACGCCGAACCTGCTGTGGATCCTGTTTATCTACTTTACGGTGCAGGGTCTGGACATTGTGATTTCGACCATCGCCTTTACGCTGTTTACCAGCGCCGTTATGGCCGAGATTGTGCGTGGCGGCCTCAACTCGATTCCGCGCGGCCAGTTTGAGGCGGCGCAGAGCCAGGGCTTTGGCTTCTTTGCCACCATGCGCTATATCATCCTGCCACAGACGTTTAAGACGATCATTCCGGCCCTGTTTAGCCAGTGCACGACCGTCATCAAGGACAGCTCGTATCTTTCGGGCATTAACGTGGCCGAGCTCATGTACACGGCAAACGTCGTGATGGCACATGCAATCGACCTGTCGCAGGTGCTTATGCTCTACGGCCTGGTGTTTGCGATGTACTTTGCACTCAACTTCGGCATCTCGCTGCTGGTCCGAGCGTATCAACGCCGTATTGTGGCAGCGTAGTCCTGCTTCCCCAAGCACGGCACCTTGCCCCTCAATCGTCGCTTGCGTACATTTAGTACGCGGCGCTCCTCTTTCGGGACAATCTGCCGCACTTGGGAAACCAGGACGGTCGTAAGTGACAAAATGAGAAACGAGGACAGCCTTTTTCTCATTTGTTAGAAAGGAATCGCGATGAGCGATCTGGTGAACAAGAAGAGCCCCGTGGTCATTACCATCGCGCGTGACTTTGGTGCCGAGGGCCACGAGATTGGCCGTATCCTCGCCAATGAGCTGGGGATTCCGCTGTACGATAACGAGCTGCTGGTGCGCGCGTCGCTGCGCGCGGGCGAGTCGCTCGATAAGATGGCGGCCTACGACGAACGCCTGGCCGTGGAGAACATGGCGTTTCTGCCCGACCGTTACGATGCCCGTTCGTACTCGGACAAACTGTTCCAAAAGATGAGCCAGGTGATTTTGGACCTGGGCGAGACCGAGAGCTGCATTATCGAGGGTCGCCTGTCCGATTACCTGCTGCGCAACAATCCCAACCACATTGCTGTGCTGGTGACCGCGCCCTTTGAGGACCGCGTCGAGATTGTGCGCAAGAAGCGTGGCCTCAACAAAAAGAAGGGCGCCAAGCTGGTCAAGCAGCAGCAGAAGGCGCGTGAGGCGTTCTACAAGCGCTACAGCGCCGGCAAGTGGAAGATGACGAGCGGCAAGGATATCGTCGTCAACCGCGCCAAGCTGGGTCGCGAGGGCTGCAAGGACGTCATCGCCGCAGCCTACCGCTACAAAGTAGCTCAGCTCGAAGGCTAACCGACCAAAACCACCACGAAGGGGACAGGCACCTTTGTGGTGGTTTTTGTTTTAAGCCGAGGGGATTGGCAGGCACCGCTGCCAGCTGCTCGCTCAAAGAACTCAACGCTGCTCAAAAAACTCAAAGATGCTCAAAGAACTCAAGGGTGCTCAAAATATTCAAGGGCGGGCACCGCTTAGTTTCCTTTACTGTCTCGATCTGTAACATCTGGGCGGCTAAATCGTCTCTATCTGTTACAGATTTAGATAAAACGCGGAGCCGAGCGGAATAATCTCAATCTGTAACAGTTAGCCTACTTTTAAGGGCCTAGATGTTACAGATTGAGACAAACTGGTGGAGAGAGCTGCCGTGTCGTTCAAACCACCACGAAGGGGACAGGCACCTTTG
>CAKUHM010000326.1 GCA_934655835.1 uncultured Collinsella sp.
TCAGATAAGCACGGAGTTTTCCAGGGAGACGCTGTCCTTTGTTGTGTGCAAGGGGCGGCGTCTCTTTGGCGCTTGGATGCCGTTGTGCAACAGCGTGGCAGGCGCGTGCTTGGTATTGAAAAGCCGACGTCGAGATGGGTCGTGATAGTTATGGGCAAGTACGTAATCGTGGTAGAGTCTGGGTCGGATGTGACGCCGGAGCTCTGCGAACGCTATGGCATCGTGCGCGTGCCCATGCATGTCACGGTTGGCGACGAGACCGTCGAGGACGGCTCCATCGATCCGCTCGAGATTTACTCGCGCTGCAACGAGCTCGGCGTAATGCCTAAGACCAGCGGTTGCGCGCCGGCTGACTTTGCTCATGTGTACGACCGCATCCATGCCGAGCAGCCCGATGCGACCATCCTGCATCTTGCGTATTCCGAGGTTACGACCTGTTCGCATCAGTCCTCGAAGATCGCTGCCGCGGGTCGCGATTACGTCTTCTCCATGGATACGCGCTTTGTCTCGGTGGGCCAGTCGCTGGTCGCCGTCGAGACCGCCAAGTATATCGAGGCTCATCCGGACGCCACCGTCGATGAGATTTTCGCCTTCACGAACTCCGTTATGGATCGCGTGCTGCTGGGCTTCGTTCCCACCGATCTTGCCTTCCTTAAGGCCGGCGGCCGTCTGTCCAACGTGGCATTCCTCGGTGCCCATCTGCTCAAGATCAAGCCTTGTATTGAGGTAACGGGCGGCAAGTTCGTGGCAACCAAGAAGTTCCGCGGCTCTATGCTCAAGTGCGCCCGTGCCTTTATTGACCACATGGTCGCAAAGGGTGAGATCGATTACTCGCATATTGGCCTGGCCTATTCGGTGGGCCTTTCCGAGGAACTGCGCGCCGATATGGAAGTCTATGCGCATGAGCTGGGCTTTAAGGACGTTACCTGGACTCAGGTCGGCGGCGTCATCTCGAGCCACTGTGGTCCGACCGCTTTCGGTGCGGTGCTCACGCTTAAGGCATAAAAGCTGCAGGCGAGCTTTCGTCAGCCCGTCCTCTCAACATAAGCCCCGCCGTTGCGATGGGGAGTAGATTAAAACGTGCCATTCTGGCCCGAGACGTTTAAACGCAAACGCATGGGCTAGAATGGCTCTGGCATTTTAATTGGCTGCATCCAAGGAGAGGCAAGGTAGCGCGAATGGCAGAAATGACGCTTGAGGGTGTGGACGCTCGTCCCGAGGACTCTGCGTTTGCCCTGGGCCGCGTACACTCGATTGAGACGATGGGAACGGTCGATGGCCCCGGCATTCGCTTCGTGGTGTTTGTTCAGGGCTGCCCCATGCGCTGCGCCTATTGCCACAACCCCGATACCTGGTCTGTTAACGGCGGCACCATGGTGACCGTCGAGCATCTGATGGACGAATTCCAGAGCAACCATGAGTTCTATCGCAGCGGCGGCATTACGGTGTCCGGCGGTGAGCCGCTTCTGCAACCCGCATTCCTAGCCGACCTGTTCCGCGCCATGCACAACAATCCCGATGGCCGTGTGCATACCTGTCTGGACAGCTGCGGTTATGCGTTTGATCCCAAGCACCCCGAGAAGTTCGATGCCGTGCTTAACGAGACCGACATGGTCCTGCTCGATATTAAGCACGCCGATCCAGTCGAGCATAAAAAGCTGACTGGCTGCGATCCTGCGCGTATTTTGGCCTTTGGGGACGAGCTGGCACGTCGCAGGATCAAGGTCGTCATCCGCCACGTCGTGGTGCCGGGCATTACCGACACGGTGGAGGAGTGCGAGGCACTCGGCCGCCTGATCGCTCCGTGGCATAACGTGGTTGGCCTGGAGATGTTGCCGTATCACACGATGGGTATCGTCAAGTACGAGCAGCTGGGGATTCCCTATAAGCTTGAGGGTGTGCCCCAGATGGATACCGCGCGCATGCCCGAGCTGCGCAACGCCGTCATGGCCGGCATGAAAAAGCGCCGCGCCGA
>CAKUHM010000327.1 GCA_934655835.1 uncultured Collinsella sp.
CTGACCGTGAGCGTCGTGATCAGAAACACAAAGCCCAAGAGCAACTTGGTTCGCGGGTCCAGGCGGTGGATTGCACTATCGCCGGGATAGTAGCTGCCAAACGAAAACGCCTCCATTAGCAGCCCTCCTCTCGCGCGACCGTCTTGGATTTAGCAATGTCCGCGACGTTAGAAGGACCGTCTGAGCGACCGATCAGCAAATCTGCCAGCTCGTCGGCCAGCGACTCAACCGTATAGAGCCCGCCGCAACGCAGCGGCACGCCCACCTCCGCGAGCGCCAACGCCATGCGCTGAGCAGCAGGTACGCCCAAGCCGATCGACTTGAGCTCATCGGCATGTGCAAACACCTGCGCGGGGGTTCCCTCGGCAAACACCGCACCTTCGTTCATCACGACGATGCGGTCGCAGCAGTTGGCCAGGTCGTCCATACTATGCGAAACCATGACAACGGTCAGGCCATCGCGGTGAAGTCGATCGATAAGCTCAAGGAAATCCCTGCGCGCAACCGGATCGAGCCCCGCCATGGGTTCATCGAGCACCAGGACTTCGGGCTCCATGGCGAGCACACCGGCGAATGCCACACGCCGTTGCTGACCGCCCGAAAGCTCAAAGGGACTCTTGTCGCCGACCGTGGAAAGGTCGAGGCCCACGCGCGAGAGCGACGACTCGACGCGACGGTCGACTTCATCTTGCGGCAAGCCAAGGTTGTGCGGGCCAAACGCCACGTCCTGCGTCACGGTTTCGGCAAACAGCTGACGCTCGGGATATTGAAACACCACGCCGACCTTGGCCTTAACCGCGGCGGCGTCTTTCTTGTTTGACAGATCGAGCCCCAGCGCGCGAACGAATCCCTCCTGGGGGCGAATCAAACCGTTGAGATGCTGGACCAGCGTCGACTTACCCGAACCGGTATGACCTGCTAAGCCCAGGAACTCGCCGCGACGCACCGTCAGAGATACATCGCGCAGCGCCCACGGGCTGCTGGGGTCGTTTCCCCAGAGAGCCTGTTTATTCGATTTGCCCGCAGTGGCCGAGCGCTTGCGCCATCGACGGCGCTCGCGAGCACTCAGCGAGTAACTATGCGAGAGGTGCGAAATCTCGATGACGGGCTCCGACACGGCTGTCCCATCGGTTGCAGAGGAGGCGTTGTCGAGCACACGAGAATCGGATGCAGAAGGCCGCCCCGCGGCGTCTTCCCCACTCCGGTCGGCATATGTCTGCGCAATCTCGGCGACCATATCCGCCTCGCGCACCTGCGCATGAACGGGCACGCCCTTCGCACGAAGCGCCGTGCCCAAGCAGCACGACGCCGGCATATCCAGGTTGAGCTCCGCGAGCTCATCTGCCCGCGTCAGAATCTCCTCGGGCGTACCGAGCATGGCAACGCGCCCCGCCCGAAATACCGCGACACGATCGGCCTCGGCGGCCTCTTCCATAAAGTGCGTAATCATCACGATGGTCATGCCGCGATCGTGCAACGCGCGGCAAGCCTTCATGAGGCCCTTGCGTCCACGCGGATCGAGCATCGAAGAAGCCTCGTCCAATATGAGCACGCGCGGTTCCATGGCGAGCACACCGGCAAGCGCCACGCGCTGCTTTTGACCACCCGAAAGTGCATGGGTCTCATGGCGCTCAAAGCCCACCAGCCCCACGCCCTTCAGCGCCTCGCGTACACGCTGCGCAATTTGTGCCGATGGCACGCCAAGGTTTTCGGGACCAAACGCAACGTCATCTTCGACAAGCGTTGCCACCAGCTGGTCATCGGGATTTTGGAATACCATGCCCGCGGTCGAACGAATGTCGTAGACCAGCTCGGGGTCGGACGCATCCATGCCGTTGATGCGTACCGTGCCCGCATCGGGCTGCAACAGTGCATTCAGATGCTTGGCAAACGTTGACTTGCCCGACCCGTTGCCACCAAGAATGCAGAAAAACTCGCCATCCTCGATGTTTAGATCGATGCCGTCGAGCGC
>CAKUHM010000328.1 GCA_934655835.1 uncultured Collinsella sp.
CCGAATAATTGGTGCAAAGGGGTCAGGTTTGTCTGCACCAAGTTGGTGCAAAGTAACCTGACCCCAATGCACCAATCCCTTGACAATCACGGAGTTGCCGATGTCATGGCGCCGCGAAGCGGCGGCTGAGTTAGAGACCGAGCATCGGCACCGCTACGAAGAAGTATGCGAGCACCACGATGCCCAGGATGATGCGGTAGACGCCGAAACACTTGAAGTCGTGACGGCGGACAAAGCCCATGAGCCACCTGATGGCAATGAGCGAGACCACAAAGGCCACGACGCAGCCCACGCCCAGGATGGCGATCTCGTTGGCGCCGAAAGTACCGCCCTTAATGAAGTACTTGACCAGCTTGAGCGCACTCGCACCAAACATGACGGGGATGGCCAGGAAGAACGTGAACTTGGACGCCACCGAGCGCGTGCAGCCCAAAAGCAGGCCGCCGATGATGGTGGAACCGGAGCGGGATGTACCCGGCACCAGCGAAAGCACCTGGAAGCAGCCGATGCCCAGCGCCGTCTTCCAGCTCAGGTCCTCGAGTGTGGTGATGGACCCAAAGTCCAGGTCCTCGTCATCATCCCCATCCTCGACAACGGCCGCAGCAGGCGCCGCAAAGTGCGCACCGGCGGGACGTCCGCCCGCCACCACGGCGCGCGAACCAAACGAACCTGCGACGGCCATTTCCTCGCGCTTGCTGGCACGCCAATTCTCGATCACGATAAACAGCACGCCGTACACGATGAGCGCCAGCGCCACGACGGGAGCGTTGTAGAAGTGCTCCTCCATCCAGTCGTTGAGCGGCAGGCCGATCGCCGCGGCGGGAATACAGCCGAGCACGATCTTGCCCCACAGCACCCACGTATCGCGACGACCATCCTTTCCCTTGCTGAGCGAGAACGGATTGAGCTCATGGAAAAACAGCACGCAGACGGCCAAAATGGCGCCAAGCTGAATCACGACCAGGAACATATTCCAGAACGTCTCGCTCACGTTCATCTTGACGAACTCGTCCACCAAGATCATGTGACCCGTCGACGAAACCGGCAACCATTCGGTAATGCCCTCGACCAGGCCCATGAAGGCAGATTTTAGAAGCTCGATAATATCCAAAGGGACCCCCTCGTTAGACACCCGCCGGTAGATGTTCTGCGGACGATGCGGGCGATGTCCCATTATCAACCGTTGGCGGCGCGACCGCGCCTACCCTTACCAAAAAACTCGCCCGTTCACAGAATTGCGAGCGGTCAAACCGAAATCCTTGGGTATAACTGCAACAAGATAAAGTGTCCGGCGGTCAACGCACCCGCGCCCGCCCGACGCACGAGCCCCGCGCCCGTGCGATAGACCAAGGAGGAAACCATGAACGAGGGCTACACCAAGGTATTTGTTTCACTCGACGGTACTGAACAGCAGGATTTTGTGCTCGCACGCGCCATCAAAGTCGCCGCGAACAACGGCGCTAAGCTGATCATCGGCCACGTCATCGATTCCACGGCACTCGAGAGCGCCGGTTCCTATCCGGTCGATCTGGTCAACGGCCTAGAGGAGGCATTTAAGAACTCCATCGCTAAGCAGCTCGAAGAGGCCAAGGCCAATCCCGACATTCCCGAGGTCGAGGTCATGATTCGCGCCGGTCGCATTCGCGAGACGCTCAAAGACGAGATGCTCGACGTGGTCAAGCCCGACCTGGTGCTCTGCGGCGCCCGCGGCCTGTCCTCGATCAAGTATGCGCTCCTGGGTTCGATTTCGACGTTCCTGCTGCGCAACACCGACTGCGACATCTTGGTCGTGAAGTAGCGTTGCTCCCACCGGTCGCGGGGCCTGCGGGGTTTCCACGGGCACGTCCTCGCCGCGTTGCGGCTGCGGGATGTGCCCTTAGGAAACCCCTCCCGGCCCCGCGACCTTCGCAGCCTTACTTCAGCGAGTTGGCTGATAAAAAGATGGTGTGCCGCCCCGTTTGGGGCGGCAC
>CAKUHM010000329.1 GCA_934655835.1 uncultured Collinsella sp.
GCGCCAAAGACCGGGTCCAGGCCGCCCACGGCGAGCATCTGCTTGGCCGCCGGGGTGATGGCAAGCGTCATGCGCTCCTTGGCCAGACGTGCGCGGACGTCGGCGAGCTGGATGTCGACGATCTTCTCGATCTGCGCCATGCCGAGCGGATGGAACACCACGATGTCGTCGATACGGTTGAGGAACTCGGGGCGGAAGGTCTGAGCCATGGCAGCGTCGACCTGATGGCGCATCTCCTCCTCGTCCTTACCGGACAGGTCAGCGATGGCCTTGGAACCCACGTTGGACGTCATGATGATGATCGTGTTCTTGAAGGACACCTGGCGACCCTGGCCGTCGGTCAGACGACCGTCGTCAAGCACCTGCAGCAGCACGTTGAAGACGTCCGGATGAGCCTTCTCCATCTCGTCGAGCAAGATCACGGAGTACGGACGACGGCGCACGGCCTCGGTGAGCTGGCCGCCCTCGTCGTAGCCCACGTATCCCGGGGGCGCACCGATCAGACGCTGGACGCTGAACTTCTCCATGTACTCGGACATGTCGATACGCACGAGCGCGCGCTCGTCGTCGAACAGGCACTCGGCCAGCGCCTTGGCGAGCTCGGTCTTGCCTACACCGGTGGGGCCCAGGAAGAAGAAGCTACCGATGGGCTTGTCCGGGTCGGAGAGGCCCGCACGGCTGCGGCGCACGGCCGCGGCCACAGCGGACACGGCCTCGTCCTGGCCGATGACGCGCTTATGCAGCTCGCCCTCCAGGCCCTTGAGCTTGTCGAGCTCGCCCTGCATCATCTTGGACACGGGCACGCCAGTCCAGGCGCTCACGACCTCGGCGATCTCATCGGAGGTCACCTGTTCGTTGAGGCCCTCGCCGTCCTGCTGCTTTTGCGCCTCGAGTGCAGCCTCGGAATCCTGAATCTGCTGCTGCAGGCCCGGAATCACGGAGTAGCGCAGCTCGGACGCGCGGCCCAGGTCGCCGTTGCGCGTCGCGCGCTCCTCTTCGCTCTTGGCCTCGTCGAGCTGGCCCTTGAGCTCCTGCACGTGGTCGATGGCGTTCTTTTGGTTGAGCCAGCCGGCCTTTTGCACGTTGAGCTTTTCCTGGACCTCGGCAATCTCCTGGCGCAGGGCCTCCAGACGCTCCTTGGAGGCGTCGTCGGTCTCCTTCATGAGCGCCTGTTCCTCGATCTGCAGCTGGGTGAGCTGACGCGTGGTGGCGTCGATCTCGACCGGCATGCTGTCGAGCTCCATGCGCAGGCGGCTTGCCGCCTCATCGACCAGGTCGATGGCCTTGTCGGGCAGGAAACGATCGGCGATGTAGCGATCGGAGAGGTCGGCGGCGGCCACGAGCGCGCTATCGGTGATATGCACGCCGTGGAAGATCTCGTACTTTTCCTTGAGGCCACGCAGGATCGAGATGGTGTCCTCGACGGTGGGCTCGGAGACCATCACGGTCTGGAAACGACGGGCGAGTGCCGCGTCCTTCTCGATGTACTTGCGGTACTCATCGAGCGTGGTCGCACCGATCGCGTGTAGGTCGCCACGGGCGAGCGCCGGCTTGAGGATGTTGCCGGCGTCCATGGAGCCCTCGGTGGCACCCGCGCCCACGATGGTGTGCAGCTCATCGATGAACAGGATGACCTTGCCCTCGGACTTTTGTACTTCCTTGAGCACGGCCTTCAA
The DNA here is from genome assembly GCA_934655835.1 of uncultured Collinsella sp. The sequence continues at coordinate 1,677 of CAKUHM010000329.1, forward strand.
GCGGTCCTCGAACTCGCCGCGGTACTTGGCGCCGGCGACCAGCGCGCTCATGTCGAGCTCGATGAGGTCGCGCTCGCGCAGGGTGCTCGGCACGTCGCCGGCCACGATACGCTGGGCGATACCCTCGACGATGGCCGTCTTGCCGACGCCCGGCTCGCCGATGAGCACGGGGTTATTCTTGGTGCGGCGGGACAGGACCTGAATAGTACGACGGATCTCGTCGGTACGGCCGATGACCGGATCGAGCTTGCCGGCGCGGGCCAGATCGCAGATGTTGCGACCGTACTGCTC
>CAKUHM010000330.1 GCA_934655835.1 uncultured Collinsella sp.
AGGCTCAGCACCCCGGCGCGCAGCTGCTCGTAAACGACCCGTGGTCGATCTATTACCTGACCGGCTTTTATGCCGATATGTTCGAGCGTTTTTGTGGCGTGCTGCTCACGCGCGGCAGCGAGCCGGTGATCCTGGTCAACGCGCTGCACCAGCTGCCCGAGTACGACAACGCCCGCGTTGCCTACCACACCGATACCGACATCGTGGCCGACGCCATCGAGCGCGAGGTCGATCCGACCAAGCCGCTCGGCATCGACACCGTCATGCGCTCCGGCTTTTTGATGCCCCTTATGGATCGCAACGCCGCAAGCGAGTTCTTCTTGGGCGACTTTGCCGTCACCGCAGCACGCACGTACAAAGATGCTGCCGAGCAGGAGCTTATGCGCGCGTCCTCGGCCGCCAACGACGCCGTGATGGCCGACGCCATCAAGCTCGTTCACGAGGGCGTGACGGAGCGCGAAATAGCCGACCAGATGCTCGACCTGTATCGCAAGCACGACTGCGAGGGCTTTAGCTTTCCGCCGATCGTGAGCTTTGGCGCCAACGCCGGCGACCCGCACCACGAGCCCGACGATACGGTGCTCAAGCGCGGTGACGTTGTGCTGTTCGACATTGGCGGGCGCTATCACAACTACTGCTCGGACATGACACGCACGTTCTTTTGGGGCGAGCCGGACGAGGAAACCGCGAGTATCTACGACATCGTGCGCCGCGCAAACGAAGCCGCCGAAGCACTCATCGCACCGGGCGTCCGCATGTGCGATCTGGACCGCGCCGCGCGCGACGTGATCGAGGACGCGGGCTACGGCAAATACTTCACGCACCGCCTGGGTCACTCGATCGGCCTGCAGGACCATGAGCCGGGCGATATCTCGCTCGTCAACGAGCAGGTTGTCGAGCCGGGCATGACCTTCTCCATCGAGCCGGGCATCTACCTCCCCGGCCGCACCGGCGTCCGCATCGAGGACCTGGCCCTCGTCACCGACTCCGGCGTCGAGATCCTCAACGCCTATCCCCACGACCCAGTCCGACTAGACTAGCCCGCCCCAATAACCCCTCAATAAGTTGCGGTGGAATGGTTCCCAGATTGGCCCACAGAGGCATAATCCAGGAACTATTTCACCGCAACTGCCAAGGGGACCGGGTAGGCTCTAGCGCAACAGGGCGGCCACTTCGCCGGCTAGGGTTATGGTGCCGGCTGCTACGAAGGGTTCACCCGCGGCTTCGAAGGCGGCGAGGGCCTCGGATACGCTGGGGTATACGCCCGCGAGTTTGTCGGCGTCCACCAGAGCGGCGAGATTCTCTGCCGGCAGGGCGCGATCGGAATCGGTCTGGGTCACGACCACGCGGGGGAAGGCCGGAACAAGCACGTCAACGATGCCCGCCACGTCCTTATCGGCCAGCGCGGCGCACAGCAACGTGGGGCGATTCTCGACGCACGGATCAATCTCGTCGAGCGCGCTCACAAAGTTCTCGCAGCTCTGAGGATTATGGCAAGCATCGATCAGCTTAAGCGGATCGGTTCCCAGCACATCAAAACGACCCGGCGTGGGGCAACCCATAAGCGAAGCATCGAGCTTATCGTGATCGAGCTCGCGGCCAAGATACCCCTCGCACAGCATAATCGCGCACGCGGCATTCTGCGGCTGATACGCCGGCTTAACCATGCTCGACGTATAGATGGCGCGCGGCGTGGTGCAGCTAAACTACACCGTATCGCCCACATGCGCCGGAACCTTGGTTGTGGCGTGACTCACCACGAGCGGCACAACGCCGCACTCGCGACAACGCGCATCCATCACGCTCTGAACGCTTGCCTCATGCGTGCCCTCGCCCAAAACAACCAGGCGCCCAGGCTTAATAACCGCAGCTTTCTCCCCCGCAATAGCCTCGAGCGTGTCGCCCAGGATGCGCATATGGTCGAGCCCGATGCCCGTAATGGCAACGGCAACAGGATCGGTCGCAC
>CAKUHM010000331.1 GCA_934655835.1 uncultured Collinsella sp.
GCCAGGCGCTGGGACTCGTCGCAGAGCTCGCGGATGCACATAATCTGATCTTCGGTCGCGTGCTCGGCGGCCATGCTTGCCATCTGCGGCTCGATCATAAAGCGCACCTCGAGCAGGTCGCGCGCCAGGCGCTGCTTATCGCCGATAAAGGTAAAGCCCAGCGGGTCGTCGGCAACGCCGGGGTTCGATGCCACATATGTGCCCGAACCCTGCTTGATGCGCACGATATTGCGCGACTGCAGGAGCTTCATGGCCTCGCGTACGGTGCTTCTGCCGGCGCCCAGGCGCTCAACGAGCACGGCCTCCTTGGGCAGGCGGTCGCCCTGCTCAAGGTGCTCATCAAGAATCAATTGAATGATTTTCTCGGAAATCTGCTCGGGGAGTCCCGATTCGGCGCGGGCCATAGCTCTACCTCTCATTACAAAATTCATCTGAGCTATTTTAGCGCACCAAGGGCATGGTATTGGCCGTTGAACCCGAATCGGGCGGCCCAGATATACCGTTCGCAGTGCAAATACGACCGTTCGCCAAATACATCAGATGTATTTCGAACAAATTTCAAAATGAAACATCAGACCTTTTAGAAACACGCTATAGTTTTAATCGAATTCAAAAGGTCTGATGAATTGGAGGAAAGATGTCAGACCCAACGTTTATGGCAGACCCCACCAGGCTCGTCATCGCCGCCATCGTGGGCATCGCGCTGCTGCTTGCGCTCATCATCAGGTTCAAGCTGCACCCCGTGCTGTCGATGATGGTTTCGGCGCTCGCGATCGGCATCGGTGCCGGCATGCCGCTCGACCTGGTGGCCGATACCGTCACCAAGGGCGTGGGCACCACGCTGCAAAACATCGCACTGCTCATTGGCCTGGGCTCGATGTTCGGCCAGATTCTGGAGGAGAGCGGCGGCGCCAAGAAGATCGCCCAGACCTTCATTGACACCTTTGGTCAGGGTCACTCCAGCTGGGCGCTGGGCATCACCGGCCTGGTCATCGGCACCACGGTGTTCTTCGAGGCCGGCGTGGTCGTTTTGATCCCGCTCGCGTTTAGCGTGGCATCGCAGACCAAGAAGTCGACCCTCTACTATGGCATCGCCCTGCTCGCGGGACTGGCAGCCGGTTATGCCTTCGTGCCGCCTTCGGCCGGTTCGGTCCTCGTTGCCGGTACGCTCGGCGTCGACCTGGGCACCATGATTCTCGTCGGCATCCCCACCGCCTTTATCGCCATGGCTGTCGCCGGCGTCGTCTGGGGCCGCAACGTGGGTGGCCGCATCTTTACGGACGTCCCCGAGCACTTCACCTCTGCCGAGGGTGCGAGCGACGATAAGGAGCTTCCCTCCTTTGGCATGGTGCTCGCGATCGTGCTCACGCCGCTTTGCCTGATTCTGCTGGGCACGCTGTCTTCGTACGTCCCCATGCCCGAGCAGGTTGCCTCGATTCTCGCCTTCCTGGGCAAGCCGTTCGTCGCACTCACCATCGCCACGCTTGTCGCCATGTACCTGCTGGGCGCTCGCCGCGGCTACACCGGCGCCGAGCTCAAGGCCCTGCTCGACCGCTCGCTCAAGCCCGTCGGCATGATCTTGCTGGTCATCGCCTGCGGAGGCGTCATCCGCTGGATGCTGCAGGACTGCGGTCTTGGCCAAGTTATCGGCCCCGCGCTCGAGAGCTGCCCGCTGCCCCTCGTGGTCGTCGGCTTTCTCATCGCCGCGCTCGTCCGCGCTTCGGTCGGTAGCTCCATCGTGTCCATGACCATGGCTTCGGGCATTATGGCCGCCATGCCTGCGGTCGCCGGTGCCTCGGTGCTCATGCGCGCCGCCATCTGCCTTGCCATCTGCGGTGGCGCCACGGCACTCTCGCACGTCAACGATGCCGGCTTCTGGATGTGCTCTTCGTTCCTCGAGATCGACGAGAAGACCACCCTCAAGTCCTGGACCATCATGGAGACGATCATCGGTCTTTCGGGCCT
>CAKUHM010000332.1 GCA_934655835.1 uncultured Collinsella sp.
AATGCGTCGATAGCAGCGTAGGCCGACTGTAAGAAATCATGCCAGTCGTCAGATTCGCGCAGCTCGGGGCCAATCCATAGATTGGCATTGTCATAACCCCCACGGGCACGGCGGCCGAGCTCGCGAACGCCATCGAACACGTCGGCGATCGCCATGCTCGCGCGCGCAACCGTCGACGTCGCCTTGGCAGTAAGGCCCAGATAGAGCGTAGAGCCCTCGGAGGTTGCCAAATCACGGGAAACCTGGCTTAGCGCGCCGGTGCTCGAGCCACCCAGGCGCTCAAACAGAACGCGTGATTCGTCCGCCGACACCACGCGCGCCCACTGGCGGCGCGCCTCGCGCTCGATGGAATGGGCCTCGTCGATTACCCAATGACGAATCGGAGGCAAAATCCTGCCCTCGGCCGCGACATTGCGGAACAGCAGGGAATGGTTGGTGACCACCACATCGGCATGCGCCGCACGACGGCGAGCGCCGTGGACCAAACATTTATCAGGGAAAAACGGGCAGAGGCGACGAGCGCACTCGCGCGAGGCCGTCGTAAAGTCGGGACGGTTGACGCTGCGCCACCGAATGCCGAGCGAGTCGAGGTCGCCATCGGCTGATTGGCAGACGTACGCCATAATGACCGCGACCGCCGTGAGCGTGTCCGCCGGATCGCGCTTGGTGGTAATCTCGACCTGGCCGCGGCTCATGCGCTCGAGCTTGCGCAGGCACGGATAGTGGTCATACCCCTTGAGAGCGCAAAACGACAGACCGTCGGGCAGTTGCTCGGCAAGTTTTGGCAGCTCATGGTACATGAGCTGGTCGGCAAGATTGTTCGATTTGGTCGCAATACCAACCGTGATGTTGTTACGGCGCGCTGCCTCGGCAAAAGGCACCAGGTAGGCCATCGATTTGCCGACGCCTGTGCCCGCCTCAATTACACGATGAGTGCCCGTGACCAGCGCATCGCGGACCTCGAGCGCCATCGCGATCTGCTCATCACGCGGCTCGTAGGTGGGATACATGCGATTGACCAGGCCACCTGGCGCATAGTCTGCCTCAATCTCCTCACGACTCGGCATCTTGAGTACCGGCAGTTCGTCGGCGTCCACCCGATCGTCGGCGCGATCGGCCTTGAGAACGTCAGCACGAGCGGCGCTGAGAGAGAAGATAGAACCAGGGTTCTGCCCTGCCAAGAATGAGAAGATAGGACGATAGGACCAAGGCACGTCCGGATGCATGCCGGCTAGGCGCGCCATGAGGCCCTGGGGCAAGTCGGTGAGCGCCACGAGCAACACGCGCCATACGCCACACAGGGCGTCGACGTCGGCATTGGCACGGTGTGATACCGAGTCACAGCCAAACAGATCGGCCATAAAAGACAGCTTGTGCGAGGCCAGGCGTGGAAGCGCGATGCGCGACAGCGCCAGCGAATCGATCCAAATATCGCTCACGTTGACGCCGCCTTTGACCGACTCGATAAACGAGCGGTCGAACGTGGCGTTATGTGCGATCACCGGGCAACCACCGACAAAATCGGCGAGAGCGGCGACGGCCTCAACGGCCGACGGGGCATCTGCCACATCGGCATTTGTAATGCTCGTGAGCTCGGTAATCTCGGCGGGAATCAGCTGCTTGGGATGCACGAAGGTATCGAAGCGGTCGACGATCTCGCGGCCCGAAAGACGGGCCGCCGAGATCTCGATCAGCTCGTTGTCCTGCACCGAAAGACCTGTGGTCTCGGTATCGAGGACAATCACATCTTCCTCGATAAGGCCGAAGGACTGCGTTTTGGCGCGTTCGGCAAGCGTGGCATAGGAGTCGATGACAAACTGCGGCGTTCCTGACGAAACCGCGTCCTCGATTAGCATGCAATGCCCGCTCGACGAAGGCCCATACGGATCAGGCTGTCACAGACCTGCGGGAACGTCATGTCGTCGGTGTGGCGGATCTCATCCGGATACAGCGACGTATCGGT
>CAKUHM010000333.1 GCA_934655835.1 uncultured Collinsella sp.
CTGTTGACGTCTTCCTCGGTCACATCGCGGCGCTCGTTGACCTCGATATTCTTCACCTCGGCCTTGACCTGGCGAATGATGGACAGGCGAACCTTGTCCTTAGCCTTCATGGCCGCGATCATTTCCTTCTGCAGCTCTTCGTTGGTCATCTGCAAATCCTCCTCAATAGCGTGGGCGGCACTCGTATGAGCACCGCCCCATGATTACTCAGTCGTCGACGAATCGTCGGTCGAACTCTTGGTAACGCCCTTCAGGCTGACGTTGTACGGCACGTCCTTGGGCATGGGGTTAACGGTGATGTCGGCGTCCTTCTTGTACTGCTCCAGCCACTCGCTGTACGCGGTGCTGGCCGCCTGCGTCTTCACCACGTTAGAGACATACTTCTTGATGGCCTTGGGTACCTGATTGATGTCATCGACCTGGTCATCGACGTGGAAGTAGTCGGTGCACTTGATGATGTGATAGCCGTACGTCGACTCGACAACATCGCTCACGTCGCCCTTGTTGAGCCCCTCGAGCGCCGTCTGGTAGCTGTCGACAAAGGTGGTGAGCTTATCCCAGCCCACATCGCCCTTCTTCTCCTTGGAACCGGTGTCCTCGGAGTACTGTTCAACGGCGTCCTCAAAGCTCAGCTCACCGGAGTTGATCTTGTCCAGGCACTCCTGCGCCTTGGCCTTGGCGGCGGCCTTGTCCTCGTCGGAAGCGTCGGAATCAACCTTGATCAGGATGTTCGACGAGCGACGGGCGTCGTTGTAGCTGGACAGGTTTTCGTTGATGTAATCGACAATCTCGCTGTCCTTGGGCTTGCTCGTGGGCGCGACGGCATCCTTGAGCTTTTGCTGCGCCAGACTCTCCTTGAGCGAATCCTTGTAGGTGTCTTCGGTATAGCCGTAGGTCTTGAGGGTCTTCTTAAAGGCCTTGGCACCGCCCGCGCTCTTGCACGCGTCCTTCCAAGCCTTCTCGACCTCCTCGTCCGACACCGTCACGCCGTTCTCCTTCTGTGCCTGTTGAAGCAGAATCTGCTGCGTGTAGGAGTCGATGAGTTGCTTACGGTACTTCTTGGGCGTGAGGTCGTTGTCGACCAGATACTGCGCCCAGTCCTTGTCCTTGGTGTAGCCATAGGACGTGCGCATGCTCATGATCTGCTTGGTCACGGTGTCCTCGGTGAGGTTGGTGCCGTTGATAGTAGCAGCAACACCGCCGGTCAGCTTGTAGCCCGAGGTGTCCTCGGCCTGCGACATAAGGCCGGAGCACGCCATCGCCGAGACGGAAAGCAGCATCGCCAGCACGCCGATGACCACCAGAACGATCTTGACGGTCTTGGACACGCGGGTCTTGCGCTGCTTCTTGCGAGAGTTGGAGGCGGCGCGAGACTGTTGCTCGGGGGTCGGCGCGACCTCGGGGTTCTTTTTCTTGTTTGCCATGTTTGGCCTTTCGCATCACGAATCGAACAAACGCCATTGTGTCACAACGCGGCCCCCGCGGCACGCCTGGTGCAAAGGGGACAGGTTAATCTGCACCATTTTGGTGCAAAGGGGACAGGTCTAACTGCCACCCTAGAAGTGGCGGCGGATGGCGTCGACCATGCCCTGGGGCGTGGTCTGGCCGAGAACATCGGCTGCGGCGTCGGCGTCCATAAAGATATTCATGAGCGCCTGCAGAGCCTCGACCTGACCGCCCGGCTCGGAAATACCCAGGTTGACGATGATCTGCGCCGGCACCGGAGCGCCCATGCCCGCCATCGCGTTAAACGTCACGGGCGCGGCGGGCTTTACCACGGCAATATAAGGCTTAGCCACAAACCCCGGATCGGTATGCGGGATGGCGATGTTAGCCGCCGGCATGGCAAGCCCCGTAGGATAGGCGTCCTCGCGTGTGCGGACGGCGTCAAGCCAGCCCTCGGCAATGTAGCCGCGCGGGGCAAGCTCGTCCTCGAGCAGCGCAAACACCTCATCCGGC
>CAKUHM010000334.1 GCA_934655835.1 uncultured Collinsella sp.
AGTAGATTTCTAGGCATGTCCCAAAAATCTACAAAGGGGCCCGCCCGGATGTGTGTTCCGAGCGGGCCCCTTGCTGCTAGCTTGTGGCGTTGAGTGCTTTAAGCCTCGTCGACGACTTTAAGGCCGCGAGTCTGGTCGATCTCGTTGAGGAGATTGACGCGACGCTCGTGACGGCCGCCCTCAAACTCTGCGTCGAGCCACTCGTCGACAATCATCTTGGCGAGCTCGGAACCCACGACGCGGGCGCCAAAGGCAAGCACGTTGGTGTTGTTGTGCATGCGGGAGAGCTTGGCGCTGAAGGGCTCGGAGCACACGACGGCGCGCACGCCCTCGACCTTGTTGGCGGCCAGGCTGATGCCGACGCCAGTGCCGCAGATCAGGATGCCCAGATCGACGTCACCGTTAGCAACGGCCTTGCCCACCTTGTAGCCGGCGATGGGGTAGTCGAAGCTCTCGGAGGTGTCGGTGCCAAAGTTCACGACCTCGCAGCCGCGCTCCTTCAGGTGCTCGGAGATGATGTTCTTGAGCTCGACGGCGGCGTGGTCGTTACCGATACCGATCTTCATGGATGGTTCCTCTCTGGTCCGTGCGGCGGAATTGCTAAAGGTTTTACCGCGTTCGACTGCATGATAGCGCGTCTTTTGCGTAAACGCTCGAGCGTTTTTTGGTCAAACGCTTTATCAATTTTGAACATCAGTTCATCATGATAATTACCGTCAATTTCTCCCTGGCTGCCGTCTGCCGGAACCCGACTTGCGGTTTTGAGGGCCTTGGTATCAAATATAGAAGTTGACTATGTATAAGAAATAAGTCGTTGTGTATACAGGAGGCACCAATGCCCACCGATTCCATTCGCGATGCTGCGTTCTGTGACGTTTTGAACCGCGAGCTTGTTTGCGCGCTTGGCTGTACCGAGCCCATCGCTGTCGCTTATGCGGCGGCACTGGCGAGCCAGACGCTCGGCTGCGAGCCCGAGCATATGGACGTTGCCTGTTCGGGCAATATCATCAAGAACGTCAAGAGCGTAACCGTTCCCAACTCGGGCGGTATGCACGGCATTGAGGCAGCGGCGGTGCTGGGCGCTGTGGGCGGTGACGCCAAGAGTGCGCTCGAAGTGCTCGAGAGCGTCAATGACGCGAACCGTGCCCGCGTGACCGAGCTGCTCGCCGATGCCGGCTACTGCGATGTGTCGCTTGTCGAGGGTGTGCCCAACCTGTATATCAAGGTGACGGCCATGGCCGGCGGTCATACCGCGGTTGTCGAGATTACCGATCACCACACCAATGTGACGTGCCATACGCTCGACGGCATTCCAGTGTGCGGAAAGTCGGCGGGGGAGTGCGCAACCTGCGCCGAGCGTGTGGTTGCCGAGCGCGCTGCCGATCATGCCGATACGCCCATGAGCATTGAGTCCATCATCGACTTCATCGAGCGTGGCGATATTGAGGGCGCCCGTGCTGCCGTTGAGCGTCAGATTGAGCTGAACGGCGCCATCAGCGCCGAGGGTCTGGCCCACGCTTGGGGCGCCGAGGTGGGTCGCACGCTGCTGGGCGCTCGCGCCGACGACGTCGCCTGCCGTGCTCGTGCACGTGCGGCTGCCGGCTCCGATGCTCGTATGAATGGCTGCGCCTTGCCGGTCGCCATCGTGTGCGGCTCGGGCAACCAGGGCATCACCTGCGCGCTGCCCGTTATGGAGTATGCCGAGTACCTGCGCTGCGACCATGAGCGCCTGGTACGCGCCGTGATGCTGTCCGATCTGATCGCTGTGCATATCAAGAGCTATATTGGTGCGCTTTCGGCGTTTTGTGGTGCTATCTGCGCGGCATGTGGTGCCGGTGCGGCCATTACGTGGCTGTGCGGTGGCACGCGTGAGCAGATTGGCGCTACCGTCTCTAACACGCTCGGAAACGTGGGCGGCATCGTGTGCGACGGTGCTAAGGCGAGCTGC
>CAKUHM010000335.1 GCA_934655835.1 uncultured Collinsella sp.
GACGAGATGGTGGAAGCCGCTATCCGCGCCGGTGAGGAAGCCGCCGACAACGACTTTAAGCTCAAGTTCGAGCAGGCCCAAAAGGAGCTCGCCGACGTGCGTCATGAGCTCGAAGCTGCGGCAGAGGCTCAGAAGGCTGCCGAGGACAAGGCGAAGGACGCCACCGAGCGCACCGCCCGTCTGCAGGCCGACTGGGAGAACTTCCGTCGCCGCACCGCCAACGAGCGCATCGCCGAGCGCGACCGCGCGACCGAGAAGCTTGTCACCGCGCTGTTACCGGTGATCGACGATATCGAGCGCGCAATCGACCATGCCCGTAGCCAGGAGCTTTCCGACGATTTTAAGCAGTTCGTCGATGGCGTCGATGCGGTGCATGCCAAGCTGCTCGACGTGTTTGCGCACGAGGGCGTTGAGCCCATCGACCCCAAGGGCGAGGCGTTCGATCCGCTCGAGCACCAGGCCGTGGGGCGTGTCGAGGACGCATCGCAGTACGACGAGACCGTCAACGACGTGTACCAGAAGGGCTACCGCATGGCGGACCGCATCCTGCGCTCCGCGATGGTGACGGTGACCTACGGTGGCGAGAAGCGCCCCGCACCGGAGCCCGAAGCGGCGCCCGAGGATGCCGCGGCCGATACGGCCGAGAGCACCGAGGAGTAATTGAGAAGGGCCCCGGGGCAACACCCGGGGCCCTTTCTGGCCTAGTGCCATATGAAAGCATGAGCCGCCGTCTGCATGGACGGCGGACGTAACAGGAGAGGAGCTACGATGGCTGCAGGCAAAACCTTCTATGACATCCTGGGCGTATCCAAGAGCGCCTCCGACAAAGAGATCAAGAGCGCGTTTCGCAAGCTCGCGCAAAAATATCACCCCGATGCCGGCGGCGACGAGGCCAAGTTCAAGGAGATCAGCGAGGCCTACGAAACGCTTTCGGACGAGAAGAAGCGCAAAGAGTACGACCAGATGCTCATGTTTGGCGGCATGCCGGGCGCGGGCGGCGCGTATGGCGGCGGCTACGGTGCCGGCGCGGGCGCCAGCGGCTGGGGCGATATCTTCGACAGCATCTTTAGCGGCAACGGCGCTTGGGGCAGCGATTGGGGCTCGGGCTTTGCCGGGGCTGCGGGCGCTGCCGGTGCCGGCGCTGGCCGCAGCCGTGCTCGCAAGGGCGGCGACCTGTCGCTGACTGTCGACGTAACTGCCGAGGACGCGTTTCGCGGCGTGACGCACAAGGTCACCTACCGCATTCCCTCGACAGGCGAGCAGCAGACCATTACGGTCTCGGTGCCCGCGGGCGCGGTCGACGGCGGCAAGCTGCGCTACAAGCGTCGCGGCGAGTATGGCGTTGCGGGTGGCGAGCGCGGCGACCTGGTCGTGACCACGCATGTGGAGGAGCACCCGTTGTTTAAGCGCAAAGGCGCCGACGTGACCATGGAGGTACCGGTCTCGGTCTACGAGGCGGCGCTCGGCTGCACGGTGGATGTGCCCACGCCCGGCGGCGCGACGGTTCGTCTGAAGGTGCCCGCTGGCACCCAGACGGGGAAGAAGTTCCGCTTTAAGGAGATGGGCGCGCCCGATGTTAAGCATCGCGGGCGCACGGGTGCGCTGCTCGTCGAGATCAAGGTGCAGGTTCCCACGAGCCTGTCCGACGATGAGCGCGATGCCATGACCAAGCTGCGCGAGGCCGACACGCGCGATTATCGCGAGAAGGTCAACCGTTACAAGGCGACGTATTAAAAATGGAGCCCGAGGCGGGTTTTCCAGGTGCTCGAGATTGGCCTGAAAGAGGAGCGACGCGTACTCGGGTACGCGAGCGACGGTTTGAAGGCCAAGGTCAGGTGCCTGGGAAAGCCGCTTTGGGATGAGGTTGATTAAGAAGGGGTCTGTGAGTATGGCCGAGGACAATAGGAACAAACCGCTGTACATGATCAGCGTGGCGGCCGAG
>CAKUHM010000336.1 GCA_934655835.1 uncultured Collinsella sp.
TCGCCCCGGGTCAGAAGCCGGTGACCAAGACGACGGTGTCGACCAAGACCGAGACCAAGGACAACAAGTCCGACAAGAAGGACACCGATAAGTCCGATAAGAAGGACGAGAAGAAGTCTGACAAGAAGTCTGACAAGAAGGACGGCAAGTCCGACAAGAAGTCCGATTCCAAGTCCGATACGGGTGCTGCTTCCACGACCACTGCTAAGAAGTCCTCTAGTGCCTCCGAGCAGGAGACTGGCACCAACCCGCTTGCCATTGTTGGCGTTGCCGCCGGCGTCATCGGTCTCGCCATCGTCGGCGTGTTCGTGTTCACCAAACGTCGGTAGGTGAGGGCTGTGTCCAATAAATCCAAGGACGCCGACCCCAAGCAACCAGATTCCTCGTTTATCCAGTTTGACGATGCAAAGCAAAAGGGCGCCGCTTCGGCGGCGTCCGCCCCTCGCCGCAAGGCGCTCCTCGGCGTTCTGACTGCCGCGTGCACCATTCTGATTGTCGTCTCGCTGGGCTTCGTCCATCCTTCCGAGAGCGGCGCCTGGTCCATCGACTGGATCATTCAGACCGTGACGGGGGAGAGCGTCGTCACCAAGGACACCAAGGCGTCTGGCTCGACTACGACTTCGGGCGAGGCCAGTTCCAAGGATTCCAAGTCATCGAATGACGCAAAAGACGAGTCCAAGCATTCTGATAAGTCCAAGTCCAAGGACGATTCCGAGTCTTCAAACAAGGAATCGGACAAGAACTCGGATAACAAGAAGTCCGAGGACCAGGACGGCAAGAAGTCTGGCGATAAATCCGCTGCCAAAAATACGGGAGTCGGTGATACTTCCAATGCGTCTGGCGGTGCTTCTTCGGGCGGTGGCCAGTCGTCTGATGGAGCCTCATCCTCTAATGGTGGAAACGCCTCCTCGGGCGGCCAGAGCGGCTCGCAGGAGTCCAGCTACATAACAGTGACGGTTTCGGTCACATCGAGCGCTGTGGGCAATCCTGTGTCTTCTGGTGGCACCTTTACCTTTAACGAAGGCGCTACCGTCTACGATGCTCTGTGCGCGCTGGGTCTTTCCGTTAACGCGCACGGCTCATCGTACGGCACGTATGTCGCCGCGATCGGCGGTTTGGCCGAGAAGCAGTATGGCGGCACGAGCGGCTGGATGTATTCCGTCAACGGTTCAACGCCCATGACGGCCTGCAGCAACTACGTCCTTTCCAATGGTGACAACGTCGTTTGGTGTTACGTAACAGGCTAGGAGTCTTTCAATATGACGCACTGAACGGGCGGCTCGGACAGTATCCGGGCCGCCCGTTTTTGATGCGAACGGGACGGAGTTTCCCAGTCGAGGCTCATCCGGAAAGCGCGTCCCATTTCGGCATCGGGGCCCGCCTCACGCAAGTTCTCGGCAAACAAAAAACCGGTCGGAACGTGAATTCCAACCGGTTGCAAATGCGAGGTTATGTTTGACTGACTACGAGCGTGCGCCCTCGAGGAAGAAGCGGCGGCTAAAGTAGTTGTACCAGGTGACCAGGAACGTGGCGATGGCCTTCATGGCCTGGTAGCCGATGCTCAAAAACGTGACGCCCACAAACATGTACAGGTCGTTGAGGCCCAAGCCGATCACCGACAGGATGGTGAAGATCGTGAACTCGCGCTTGCGGCTCATGCCCTCGCGGTGATCGAACACGTACTTCATGCTGAGCCAGTAGTTAACCACGACGGATGTGATGAACGAAACCGTGGTGCTCATCAAAAAGTCCAGGTGGAACAGCTCGACCAGCGCAATGAGCAGGCCCCAGTCGATGCCAAAGGAGATGAGTCCCACGACAGCGAACTTGAGGAACTGCTTCGTATGAGGTTGTGCCAGTGCCTTGCGCACGTAATCACATCCAATGCGTTGATGAATCGAGCAGAGGATACTTTAGAGCTTTTGCAAGGGAAACGTAAGG
>CAKUHM010000337.1 GCA_934655835.1 uncultured Collinsella sp.
CGTTGGTGCCGATGGAGAAGAAGTCGGCGACCTCGGCCAGGCGGTCGGCGAGCAGAGAGGCGGCAGGCGTCTCGACCATGATGCCGACCTCGATGTTCTCGTTGAACTTGCGACCCTCTTCGGTCAGCTCGGCCTTGCACTGCTCGACAAGCTCCTTGACAGCCAAGACCTCCTCGACGCAAGTGACGAGCGGGATCATGATCTTGACGTCACCGAAGGCGCTAGCGCGCAGCAGGGCGCGGAGCTGGACCTTGTACTGGTCGGGGTTGGCCAGGCAGTAACGCACGGCGCGGAAGCCCATGAAGGGGTTCTCTTCCTTGACCATGTGCAGGTACGGAATCTCCTTGTCGCCACCCACATCGAGCGTGCGGATGATGACCGGAGCGCCCTTGAGCGCGCTGGCGACCTTACGGTAGGCGTTGAACTGCTCCTCCTCGGAAGGAAGCTCAGCAGAGTCCATGAACAGGAACTCGGAACGGAACAGGCCAATAGCCTCGGCGTCGTGATCGAGCGCGTTGGGCACGTCATCGGGGTTGCCGATGTTGCAGGCAATGATCTTCTTGATGCCGTCGGCAGTCACGGACGGCTTGCCGCGGAAGGCCTCGAGAGCCGCCTTCTCGGCAGCGAAAGCCTCGGCCTTGGCAGTGTAAGCGGCGAGCGTCTCCTCATCGGGATCGGCCTCAACGATACCCTTGCCACCGTCAACGACAACGGTCATGCCGTTGCGCAGTGCGGTGCAGCTATTGGAAACCGAAAGGACGGCCGGGATCTCGAGGGCGCGCGCGATGATCGCGGAGTGTGACGTGCGGCCACCGGTCTCGGTGACGATACCGGCAACATGGGCCTTATCGATCGTGGCGGTCATGGACGGCGTGAGGTCGTGCACGACAACGACGGTATTCTCGGGCAGAACGGAGAGGTCGACGACCTCCTTGCCCAGCAGCTCAGCCAGAATACCGGTGCGGATGTCGGCGATGTCGGCCGCGCGCAGACGGAACATCTCGTCGTCCATGGACAGGAACATGTTCTCGAACATGGTCGAGGTGTCCATGAGCGCCTGCTCGGCGCAGGTGCCGCCGTCAATGGCGACGTTGATGGCGTCGGTCATGCCCGGATCCTGAGCCAGGACAATGTGTCCGCTCATGATCTCGGCCTCGGCCTCGCCCACCGTCTCCTTCATGTGGTCGGCCTGAGCCTGGGTCTTCTCGCAGAAGACCGAAAGAGCGGTCTGATAGCGCTCCTTCTCTGCTGCCGAATCAGCAACCTCGTGCGGCTCAAACGTCAAGTCGGGATCGACGGCGACCATGACGGTGCCGATACCGATGCCCTCGGAAGCGTTGACTCCCTGATACATTCCCATTCCTCTCTCCGTGTCATGTGATAAAGCGTTTTGCCATATCCATGACAAAAGAGCGCAGCTACCTTAAAACAGGTCACTGCGCCCCCAAATATGAACTTAGTTGTTCAACATGCGACCCGTTTGAGTTCTACTCGCCAAGACCGCTCTTGATGAGCTCGATGGCGGCAGCCAGAGCCTCGGCCTCGTCGGCGCCGTCGCACTTGACCTCGACCTCGGTGCCGCAGGGGATACCAGCAGCCATGAGGGCCATCGGGGACTTGCCGTTGACCTCCTTCTCGGGGGTGACGACCGTCACGTCACAGGCGTACTTGCCCATGGTGGAGGCGAACAGACCAGCCGGACGCATGTGCAGACCCTGAGGATTAACGAGGGTAGCCTTCTCAGAAACCATAATTGACTCCTTTTTTGTGTTTAACCCCTGTCATGCATGTGGCAGGAGTCAGATTCACGACGTTGTTTATATTAACTCACATCAAACGGTTTTTCATTGTGTTTCGCACGAATTGTTGGACAGATGTCGTTCGCTGTCCGCTCGCCTGCCGGGCGGGGCGGTTAAGTTTGCTGCTCTACAGTCCTGCGC
>CAKUHM010000338.1 GCA_934655835.1 uncultured Collinsella sp.
GCGGGGGTCATGCGGCCAACCAGGGTATCGCGCACGACGCGCGGCTGCTCGTGGATCTCCTTGAGCATAAAGTCGGGGTAGCCACCCTTTTCGGCCATGTCCAGGTCCCAGTCGATGTGGGTGACCTTCGGCTCGATAACGTTGCCGGCCTCGTCGGTGTACTCGACGCCTGTGGGCGTGAGCTTGGCAAACTGACCGTCCTCGAGCACCACGACATCGCGGGTGGCGTCGATGAGCGCGATGACGTCGGAGGCGACGTAGGAACCGGTCTCGCCCACGCCGACAACGATCGGGGAATCCTTGCGAGCCACGGCGATAACGCCGGGCTCGTCGGCGCACACGGCAGCCAAGCCGTAGGCGCCTACCACGTGGGTGCAGGCCTCGCGCACGGAGGCCATCAGGTCGTGCGTCTCGGCATAGGCCTCTTCGATCAGATGCGCAAAGACCTCGGTATCGGTCTCGCTCTTAAAGTGGTGACCGCGGCCCTCCAGCTCCTCGCGCAGCTCGGCGAAGTTCTCGATGATGCCGTTGTGGACGATGGCGATGCGACCGTCGCAGCTGGTGTGGGGATGAGCGTTAACGACGGAAGGCTTGCCGTGGGTAGCCCAGCGAGTGTGGCCGATACCGCAGGTCGCGTCGCTATCGATATTGGAAAGCTCGCTCTCCAGGCCCGCGACCTTGCCCACACGGCGAATGACGTCGAGGTGCGCCGCGGCGCCCTCGCCCACCTCGAGCGCGACGCCCGAGGAGTCATAGCCGCGATATTCCATACGCTTAAGGCCCGTAACTAGGATGTTCTTTGCAATATCAGAGCCGGTGTAGCCGACAATTCCGCACATAGGATAAATCCCTTCGTTCGCGTGACTGCAAAACGTCCACGCACAGGGGGCGCTGAGACGTATAACGTTCGAGTATTGTACTCACGCAAACGCAAGCTGATATACCAGAAGTGGTATCTCAACTTAGATACCACCCGATGCACACACGTCCAAACCACCACAAAGGGGACAGGCACCTTTGTGGTGGCTTGGACGGCGGCCCGTTCCGGCGATTTGTCTCAATCTGTAACATCTAGGGCTCCGAAGACGGGCTTACTGTTACAGATCGAGATTTTCCGTCCGACCTCGACGTTTTGTCTCAATCTGTAACACGTAGAGCCGGTTTTACCGTCCAGATGTTACAGATCGAGACAATTGAAAGCCGGGACAGCAAAAACCACCACGAAGGGGATTGTGAACTGCCCCCTTCGTGGTGGCCTGCGCCGGAGTCGGCGTTTTCCCAGATAAAACCTGCCAAAATAAACCTGTCCCTAATTGGCAGGTTTTGACACCCTAGGGGCGGGCGATGCTACAATCTGGCTTGTACTTGAAACGCATCAAAGGGGCCGCTATGGCAAAGGTTAAAATCAGCGACGTCGCGCGCGAAGCCGGGGTTTCGTTGGGCACGGTTTCCAACGCGCTCAACCATCCCGAAAAGCTACGCCCCGAGACCCTCAAACTCATCAACGAAACTATCAATCGCCTGGGCTACCTGCCCAACCAAAGCGCTCGACAGCTGGCCGGCGGCACCACCAAGTCCTTTGGCCTGGTCCTCCCCCGCCTCGATCACGGCTTCTCGCTCCAGATCGCCAGCGGCGCCCACAACGAGGCCCGCAAGCACGGCTACGATCTACTTATCGCCAACGCCGACAACGACGATATTCTTGAGGATCATTACCTGCGCTACTTTATGGGCACGCAGATGTCCGGCGTCATGGTTCAGCCCATGGCATCCCCTGACTGGCACCCGGCCATGGCCAAGATGCCCGTGCCCATCGTCTACCTGGACATCCACTGCTCCGAGCCCGGCTACTACGTGGCTGTCGACAACGAGGCCCAGGGGCGCATTATCGCCGAGCTCGCCATCGCCCGCGGCGCACACCATATCGTCGTTGTGGGTC
>CAKUHM010000339.1 GCA_934655835.1 uncultured Collinsella sp.
ACCCACGCTCTCGCCGCGGGCCAGACGCACGAGCACATCGGGCTCCTCGCCCGAGCAAATCACGCTCTGAATGCCCGCCGTCATGAGAATGCGGCTCGCGCGGATCTTGGTGATCATGCCGCCCGTGCCCACCGATGTGGAAGAATCGCCCGCCGAGGCGATGATCTTGGCGTCGATCTTATGCACGACCGGGACGAACTCGGCCGTGGGATCCTCGTGCGGATTGGCGGTGTAGAGGCCATCGATGTCCGAGAGCGTCACGCACAGATCGGCAGAAACCAGGCAGCTCACAAGCGCCGCCAGCGTGTCGTTGTCGCCAAACTTGATCTCATCGACGGTGACGGTATCGTTCTCGTTGACGACCGGCACCACACCCAGCTCCACAAGGCGCAGCAGGGCGTCGCGCGCGTGCAGGTAGGACGTGCGGCGCGCCGTGTCGTGACGCGTGAGCAGCACGAGCGAGGTGAGCAGGTCGCGCGCATGGAACTCCTCGTCGTAGGCCGACGAGATGATGCACTGACCGGCCGAGGCGCAGGCCTGCAGGCTCGGCAGGTCACCGACCGGCTTACGGTCGAAGCCCAGCACGGGATAGCCGCAGGCAATGGCGCCCGAGCTCACCACGACCAGGCGCCAGCCAAGCTCGCGCAGCGCTGCGGCCTGATCGGCAAGCCCGCCGATAAAGGCGCGGTTGACCTTGCCGTCGGCGCCCACCACCGTGGACGAGCCGATCTTTACCACCATCGTTTTATAAGAAATCGTCATACGTCAAACCAATCGAATGTCGAGCGTTCGGGCGAGCGGGGCAGCTGGTGCGGGACGGACGAAAATGATCCGTTTTCCTCCGTCGCATGCGGATCATTTTGCCCAGGGGAAGGCGGACGCCGCGGCCATGTTCTTACGCACGAGCTCGTCGCGCACCTGGGCGAGGCCCTGCTCCATACCCACCACGTAGGTCTGCGGATACAGGAAACGCTTGTAGGCAGCATCCAGATGGTCGAGCGCCCAGGCGCAGCGGTCGCGCGCGTCCTCGATGCTCTCGCGCGGCGCCACGGCACCGCCGTCGCGCACGATCGGTACCAGCAGCTCACGATACTCAAGCTCGGAGACATTAGTCACCAGGGCGGCGTCGTTCACGGCCACAAGCGTGTTCCCGCGCGCGGCGCCCTCTCCCGCCAGATGGTCCTCGTCATAGATCATGTCGCAGACCGGGCCGCCAAAGCCGTCGTAATAGCGACGCACGCGCTGCACGCCCGGAATCGTGCGCTTGTAGGGCTGCTCGGAAAGCTTCACCACCGGCGTCCACGGGTCCTCCTCGCTCGCGCGGCGGGCCGAAAGCTTGTACACGCCGCCCAGCGCCGGCTGATCGTAGCAGGTCGCGAGTTTGGTGCCCACGCCAAAGCTGTCGATGGGCGCACCCTGGTCGAGCAGCGACTGAATCGTGTACTCGTCTAGATCGTTAGAGACCGAGATCCCCACATAGGGCAGGCCCTCGGCATCAAAACGGCCACGAACATACTTGGAGAGCTTGGCGAGGTCGCCCGAGTCAATGCGAATAGCCGACAGACGCTCGCCCACCGCCTCCATCTCCTTGGCAACCGTAATGGCATGCTCGCAACCCTCACGTACGTCGTAGGTGTCGATGAGCAGCGTACAGTTCTTGGGGCTCGACTTAGCAAAAGCCCGGAATGCCTCGAGCTCGGAGTCGAAGCTCATCACCCAGCTGTGCGCATGCGTGCCAAAGACGGGAATACCGTAGCGGCGACCGGCGAGCACATTGGACGTAGAGGAGCAGCCGGCAACGTAGCTCGCGCGCGCGACGGCCAGCCCGCCATCGGGACCCTGGGCGCGGCGCAGGCCAAACTCGGCAACGGGACGGCCGTCCGCCGCCAGCACCACGCGCGCCGTCTTGGTGGCGACAAGCGTCTGGAAGCCGAC
>CAKUHM010000340.1 GCA_934655835.1 uncultured Collinsella sp.
GTTTAGGTGTCCGCAGGGCTCGGAAGACGAGCTAGCCGCCCCTAGAGACCACCATTCCAGTGCCGAATCACGAATTCCCGCAGGTCATTCTGCCGTTTCTGGAACGTCTCGCTTCGATCGCACTTGAGACCCATAGCGAGCGCGATGGCGTTCATCGCCCGGTGCAATTGCAGTTGATGGGCATACTGGGTCCCGGTGAGGACGATCATCCTAAAGCCCAGCGCGCTCAGCACGGTCATACGCTCCGCGTCAGACGCACTGCGCTGTTTATCGAGATGGTCCGAGCCGTTGTATTCAATCCCCGTACCGCTCGCAGGTGCATATACATCGATCTCGAAATACCCGGCCTTAGCGAGATATTTGAACTCGTTGGGAACATCGACCCGATGGTTGAGCTCAACCCTGGTGTACCCGAGCCCGCCTTGGGAACGCTTCGCGACGACCGTGATCGCGGTGGCCGTCTCCATGGGCGACCGCGCGCCATCGTGCACGCGTTTGAGCACGGCAGCCGCACGTGTAGCCCCCTGACGAGATCGGTTCTCATCGCAATAAGCGATCAAGTCGGCAACGGTATACCTCTGCCCCATCTCGATATAACCGCCTGACGACAAATGATTCAAATGGTATCGAGCGCAAATTTCATACCCATATTCCAGCTGCTCGGGCTCACTCATCCACGAACCCGCCTGGACGAAGCACATGGCCTCATCAACCACCAAGAGGCCCTCTGCCACCTCGATAAGATGATCCGAAGGTATGGGCGCCCCAAACACGTGGCGTCGGAGCCCCGCCGGCCGAGAGCGTTCAAAATCGAAGCTGACCAGCGTGTCGATACGATCGAGCTCCTCATGCGGGATGCCAAGTGAGGCCAGATAGTCGGCAACGATCTCGACCGCCGTAGATATTCTCAATCCCTTGGCATCTAACCCCAGTTTGGGCAGGACTGCGGCTGGCTCCGCCTCGCTAGCAAGCGAGTCCTCATCGTATAGGCTGCTTGCTCGCGAGAGCGGCTCGGACGGGCGCGCCACGTTGTGGTACAGCCAGGCAGTCTTATGGGACAGGACGATCGGCAGGTCCATGAGCCCTCCAATGGGTCGGATAACCAACCTTATTCCCCTGCTCGCGGATTCGCACACCTTCGCATGCAAGTTAGCGATTCCACCTGATCGGACGACAGAAAAAACGTCCCAACATTCGATGCTTTTCCCGATATTGACAAAAAACGTCGAATGTTGGGACGGTTTGAGGCGAGGTGAGGAGCATAGAGGGCCAAAACACCGTGCTCAAACGGGTTAATCCAGCTCTTTCAAGCCATGTGCTAACTGCCAGTACTCCCCGTGCAACGCGAGGAGCTCCTCGTGGGTGCCACGTTCGATGATGCGGCCGTGCTCGAGGACCATGATCGCGTCGGCGTCGCGGACGGTGGACAGGCGGTGCGCGATCATAAATGTGGTGCGGCCGCGCATGATGCGGTCCATGCCGCGCTCGATGAGCTTTTCGGTGCGCGTGTCGATGGAGCTTGTGGCCTCGTCCAGGATGAGCACCGGCGGATCGGCCACGGCCACGCGCGCGATGGCAAGCAGCTGGCGCTGGCCCTGGCTCAGGTTGGCGCCATCGGCCGTGACCGGCGTGTCGTAGCCTTGTGGCAGGCGGCGGATAAACGAGTCGGCGCAGGCGGCCTCGGCGGCGGCGCGCACCTCCTCGTCAGTCGCGTCGAGCTTGCCAAAGCGGATGTTCTGCGCAATGGTGTCACTAAACAGGTGGGTATCCTGCAGCACAATGCCGAGCGAGCCACGCAGGCTGGCCTTGGCGATGTGCTTGACGTCGATACCGTCGTACGTGATCTCGCCGTCATCGACCTCGTAGAAGCGGTTGATGAGGTTGGTGATGGTCGTCTTTCCGGCGCCCGTCGAGCCCACAAA
>CAKUHM010000341.1 GCA_934655835.1 uncultured Collinsella sp.
TCACGAGCGGGGGCTCCTGTCGTTTCCGTGCCCTCGGATTGGGTCATAGTGTCTGTCGGTACCAAAACATCGGCGTTTCCGTGGTTGGGCTAGTCATTGGGGACGTTCTTGTTTGACTAGTCATTTAAGAACGTCCCCAATGACTACTCACAAAATGAGCGTGGATAATCTCCCGTTTTTGGTCTGTGTTTTGGGCAAAAGTGGGAGATTATCCACGCTCATTCGGTAAGCGTCCAAAAATCCACGCTCATTTGCCGTGTCCCTGCCGCGCCACCTCTTGCGCCAGTTTCTGTCAAGTCGGTGCTTCTTGCGGGTTGCTCGTATAATGGTCTGCGTATGAACCGCAACCAAGGAGTTCCAGTTTATGGACCAGAACCTCTTTAAATTCGACCTGATCGCCGAGGACCCGACGACGCATGCGCGTGCCGGCGTGCTGCACACCCCGCACGGCGACATCGAGACACCGATCTTTATGCCCGTGGGCACCAAGGCAAACGTCAAGGGTATTCCTACCGAGACCGTCAAGCAGCTCGGCGCCCAGATCGTGCTCGCCAATACCTATCACCTGTCCATGCGCCCCGGCGAGGACACCATCGCCGAGCTGGGCGGACTGCACAAGTTTATGAACTGGCACGGCCCTATCCTCACTGATTCCGGCGGCTTCCAGGTGTTCAGCCACAACGACGCCGTCAAACTCACTGACGAAGGCGTGCGCTTTATCGTCAACGACTACGACGGCCGCCACGTGTTCTGGACGCCCGAGGACAACATGGAAATCGCCATGAAGCTCGGTTCCGACATCTGCATGCAGCTCGACCAATGCCCCGGCTATCCCGCCACGCGCCAGTATGTCGAGCGCGCCGTGGAGCTGTCGAGTATGTGGGCAGAGCGTTGCTATAAGGCGCACACCCGCGATGACCAGGCACTCTTTGGTATCGTCCAGGGCGGCATGCACCTGGACCTGCGCCTGCGCTCGCTGCGCCACCTGGAGGAGTGCGGCGACTTCCCCGGCTACGGCATCGGCGGCTACTCGGTGGGCGAGGACCACGAGACCATGTTCGAGACGCTGGCGCCGCTCGCGAGTGAGTACATGCCCAAGCACAAGCCGCGCTACCTGATGGGCGTCGGCAACCCCACCACGCTCGTGCGCGGTGTGGGCGTGGGTATCGACATGTTCGACTGCGTGCTGCCGACGCGTACCGGCCGCATGGGCACGGCGTTTTCGAGCGAGGGTCGCCTCAACTTCCGCAACGCGCGGTTTGCGCACGACGACGGCCCCATCGATCCCACCTGCACCTGCCCGGTGTGCACGGGCGGCTACAGCCGCGCGCTCATCCGTCACATGGTCACGCAGAAGGAGATGCTCGGCGGTATTCTGCTGTCGATGCACAACATCTACTACCTGCTCAACCTTATGCAGCGTGCCCGCCAGGCCATTATCGAGGGCCGTTATGGCGCGTTCGTGAGCGACTGGATGAACAGCCCTGCCGCGGTGGATTACTAAGGGCGACAGACACGCTTGCAGAGCGTGGGCAACGGCAAGGGGCGAGCACCGGTCGGTCGGCACATTCGCTGACACTGCTTGCGCGACCGCTGACCGATAGCTTGCAAGCACTTGATGCATCGTGGGTACCATACCGGATAGTTGATGTTCGGGCGGGTGTTTGGCGCATGGCGTCGACCCCGCCCGTTTTCTTTTTCTCGATAGGAGTACCCATGATTAAGAACGAGAATGTCGAGGGCGAGCCCGCCTACGACGAGACGTACCGCCGCGGCCCCGTGGTCATGCGCGGCCCCATGATCCCTAAGGACAACACCTACGCCAACCTGTTGGCGCCCGAGGAGTCGACC
Organism: uncultured Collinsella sp.; assembly: GCA_934655835.1. The sequence continues at coordinate 1,852 of CAKUHM010000341.1, forward strand.
GACTGGCTGCATGCCGATCCGTGGCGCGTGCTGCG
>CAKUHM010000342.1 GCA_934655835.1 uncultured Collinsella sp.
TATCCATCCAGTCCAGGCCGAGCTCGTCGATCTCGAAGAACTCGAGTGCCTGACGACAGATATCGAGTTCAATAGGCCCGTTACCGCGCACCTGCGCATAGTCGCGCACGCGCTTGAGCAGACGGTTGGCAAGACGCGGCGTACCGCGCGAACGCGAGCCGATCTCGAGTGCGCTGGGATGGTCGATTGTCACGCCCAGAATGGTTGCCGAGCGCGTCACAATCTGGGCGAGCTCCTCGACCGTGTAGTAGTCCAGGCGATACGAAATGCCGAAGCGGTCGCGCAGCGGGCCGGTCAACATGCCCGAGCGGGTCGTGGCCGCTACCAGCGTGAACTTGGGGATATCCAGGCGAATCGAGCGCGCCGCCGGACCTTTGCCGATCACGATATCGAGCGCAAAGTCCTCCATCGCGGGATACAGGACCTCCTCGACCGAACGGTTGAGACGGTGGATCTCGTCGATAAACAGCACGTCACCCGGCTGCAGGTTGGTAAGGATAGCCGCCAGGTCACCGGTACGCGCGATGGCCGGACCGCTCGTCGTCTTAATCTGGGCGCCCAGCTCGTTGGCGATAACCGTAGCCAGCGTGGTCTTGCCCAAGCCCGGAGGGCCCGAGAAGATCACGTGGTCGAGCGTCTCGCCACGGCTCTGCGCCGCTTCGATCAACACGCGCAGGCTCTGCTTGATATGCTCCTGGCCGCAGTAATCGTCCAAGCGCTGGGGGCGCAAAGTGCGATCGACGTCGAGGTCCTCGGGCGTCAGCTCCGAGCCCACCATGCGCTCGCCGTGCGCCATGGATGCCGCCGGCGAGTTGCCGGGCGTCGCCCACAGGTCCTGAGAGTCATCGGCTTCCCACATCACGCATCCATTCCGAGTCGCTTAAGCGCCGCGCCGAGCAGGTCCTCGACACGCATATCCTGCCCATCATACCCGCTCAGGGCGACATCGGTCTCCTGCGGGCTAAAGCCCATGGAAAGGAGTGCCGCACGGGCATCGTCGATGGCAGAGGGAGCGGCGGCGGGCACGGGCATCGCAACCTGCCCGGGAATCACGTCGACCGGCACAAAGCCCTTGTCCTTGGCAAAGGTGCTCTTGAGTTCCAAGATCAGGCGCTGCGCCGTCTTTTTGCCCACGCCGGGCACCTTGGCCATGCCCTTGTCGTCCTCGGCCATCACCAGCGAATACAGCTGCCCCACGGTATAGGTGGAAAGCACGGCGAGTGCCAGGCGCGGACCAACACCCGAGACGGACACGAGCCGGTCGAACATCGTGCGCTCGTCCTTGGAGGCAAACCCAAAGAGCGTCATGGCGTCCTCGCGCACCTGCATGCGCGTGTAGAGGCGGACCTCGCCGCCGGGCGTCGGCAACGTGGCCGCGGTGCTGCCCGAGATGCCGAGCTCAAAGCCCACGCCCGACACATCGACGACGGCCGAGCTCATCGTGGCCTCGACAAGCGTTCCATGGAGCTGGGAGATCATCAGTATCCGGTTCCTCTCTGTTGATAGAACTCGCCGCCAGTAAGGGCGCGGGTACGGCTGAGGTTTACGTGGCAGATGGCGCAAGCCAAGGCATCGGCGGCATGGTCGGGATGCGGGTCATGGTCGAGCTGCGTGAGCGTGCGCACCATGTAGGCGACCTGCCGCTTGTCTGCGGCACCGGTACCCACCACAGCTTGCTTGATTTGCATGGGCGTGTACTCACCGATCTCAAGCGCGCATTCCGAAAGCGCCACGAGCGCGGCGCCGCGGGCATGCGCCGTAGGGATGGCCGAGCGAACGTTGGCGCCAAAGTAAATGCTCTCGATGGCAGCGGTATCGGGTCGATAACGCTCCACGACGCCCTTGAGGTCGCGGGCGATATGCGACAGGCGCACCGCGAGCGG
>CAKUHM010000343.1 GCA_934655835.1 uncultured Collinsella sp.
AAAGAGGTCCAGACCACGGTTCCCGAGCCCAGCGAGGAGACCGAGGCCGCCAAGCTCGCCTTTACGCCGCTCGTCATTAGCGTGATGGAGCGTTCATTCCGCGTGGCGCGTGAGAACAACCAGACCTACGTGTCGACCGAGCACTTGCTGATCGGCATCGTCGAAGAGGGCAACGGCATGGCCATGGACATCCTCATGCGCCTGGGTGTGTCGTCCGCCTCCATCAAAAAGGCTATCGAGAAACTCACCGCCAAGGACCAGGATAAGAAGCGTCCGCTCGCTGGCGCCGGTGCTGGTCGTCCCGGTACGGGCCTGCCGTTCTTTAGCGGCTCGGATGCCTCCCAGCAAAAGGGGAGCGGTACCGATACACTTAAGCAGTTCGCGACCAACCTTACGCAGAAGGCGCGCGACGGCGAACTCGATCCGGTGATCGGCCGCGAAAAGGAAGTCCAGCGTATGATGGAAATTCTTTCGCGTCGCACCAAGAACAACCCGCTCATCCTGGGCGACCCTGGCGTGGGTAAGACGGCCATTGTCGAGGGTCTGGCCCAGCAGATCGCTGCCGGCAACGTGCCCGAGAACCTCATGAACCAGAATATCTGGACGCTCGACCTGCCAGGTCTCGTTGCGGGCGCCAAGTATCGCGGTGAGTTCGAGGAGCGCCTCAAGAACGTGATCCAGGAGGCAACCGAGGCCGACGACGTCATCCTGTTTATCGATGAGATGCACACCATCATCGGTGCCGGTTCCGCCGAGGGCTCCATCGACGCGAGCTCCATGCTCAAGCCGGTGCTCGCGCGCGGCGCTTTCCAGATTATCGGTGCCACCACGGCCGAGGAGTTCCGCAAGTACCTCACCAAGGACCCGGCCTTCGAGCGCCGCTTCCAGACCATCGATGTCGAGGAGCCGAGCGTCGAGGATACGGTCAAGATCCTGACCGCGCTCAAGCCGCGCTACGAGGAGCACCACCACGTGCGCTATACACAGGGTGCCATCGAGGCCGCCGCGAACCTCTCCAACCGCTACATCCAGGATCGCTTCCTGCCCGATAAGGCCATCGACCTCATCGACGAGGCCGGTGCTCGCGCTCGCATCGCCGCGAATCGCGCGCCCGAGCCGGTGCGCGAGGCCGAGCATCGCATCGAGGAGCTCAAGGCTGCCGCGCAGGAGGCCACCGAGAGCGACGACATGAACAAGGCCGCCGAGATCACCGAGCAGCAGAAGGCTGCCGAGATTGAACTCGCCGAGGCCAAGGCTGCCTGGACCGCCGAGCTTGACGCCAGCCCGCTCACCATCGATGTGAGCCAGATCGCCGATATCGTGTCCGTGACTTCGGGCGTGCCGGTGTCCTCGCTTACCGAGAGCGAGAGCCGTCGCCTGCTGCAGGCCGAAAGCGTGCTCAAGACGCGCATCATCGGTCAGGATGAGGCAGTCGAGGCCGTCGCCAAGGCCGTGCGCCGCAGCCGCTCGCCGCTCAAGGACCCGCGTCGCCCCGGCGGCAGCTTTATCTTCCTGGGTCCCACCGGCACGGGTAAGACCGAGCTCGCCAAGACGCTCGCCGAGTACCTCTTTGGCAGCAAGGACGCACTCATCAGCTTCGACATGTCCGAGTTCGGTAGCGAGTTCGAGGTCTCCAAGCTCATCGGTAGCCCTCCGGGTTACGTCGGTCACGACGAGGGCGGCCAGCTCACCAAGGCCGTTCGTCGCCACCCGTACTCGGTCGTGCTGTTCGACGAGATCGAGAAGGCGCACCCCGATATCTTCAACATCCTGCTGCAGGTGCTAGAGGAGGGTCGTCTGACCGATAGCCAGGGCAAGACGGTCGACTTCCGCAACACCGTGATCATCATGACGTCCAACGTGGGCGCCCGCGA
>CAKUHM010000344.1 GCA_934655835.1 uncultured Collinsella sp.
TGCATCGAAACCGTTTCGGCGTCGCGCGCGGCGCGATCGGCGGCATCGAACAGGTCGCGCTCAAAGTCCTCGCGCCCACAGGTCTTGACGGCCAGGATATTCGTGACCGCGTCGGACAGCACGCCCGACAGCTTGTTCTGCGCGGCAGACGTCGCGGCCGAAAGCGGCATGATGCGCTTGTACATAAGCCAGACAAATGCGATATAGACGACCATGATGCCCACCAGGATCACGGTAAACGTCGGTACCACCGGGGCGAGCGCCGCCACCGTGCAGACAACCGAGGTGATGGTGGGAATGAGCGAATACACCGTCACGTCCACCAGGCCCGTGTAGCCGCTCATAAAACGACTCGTCTGGCTCACAAGCGATCCGCCAAAGCGACTGGTGTGAAATGTCATGGATTGATTGGAGAGCGTGTCAAAGCACAGGCGCGCCAAGTGGTAATTGCCCGCAATCTCGAGCTTGTAGACGGTGTAGTCCTGCAGCTTGGAGAGGATCTGGCCCACTAGGTTAACGAGCACGAGCGCCAGAATGTAGGGGCCAAAGACCTCAAACACCTGGTCGCCCGCCACGGGGCCGGCCTGAACGCGGTCAACGATAAGGGCCATCACGTAGGTGTTGGCAAACGTGAGCAAAAAGATGTATCCCGCCGACGAGAACACCGAGAGAAAGACGATCAGCGGCTGCGTGCGCGTGACGTCCCAAAAACGCTGCAGTGTGCGGCGCACGGTGGAGCGTTTGAGCGGACTGGTGCTTCTCTGAGACATGGTCTTCCTTTCGCGTCTGATAGGGCGAAACGCCATTGTTGCACATTGAAGCGCACTTCAGGCAAGCGCGATGCGAAAAGCGGCGGGGCACCCGCGTTTACGCCGGCGCCCCGCTGTCAGATGCAGCTAGTCCTCGTCTTTTTGGTCTGCGAGCAGGCCTGCGGACTCCAAGCCCAAAATCGCGTCGGCTTCCTCAGCATCCTCCAGCGCGTCGATGTCCTTGAGCTTGCGCTCCATGACGTTGGTGCGCGTGGTGATGATGCCCTCGACCGTTTTGCCCGCGGTCTCGATCTGCTGCTGGGCGCGGCGCAGCGCCGCCTGATAGCGCGGCAGCTCGGCCTTGACGGCGGAGAGCACGCGCAGCACGTCGTCGGTACGTTTTTGCAGTCTAAACGTCTGGTAGCTCATCTGCAGGCTGTTGAGAATGGCGGCCATGGTGCTGGGACCGGCTACGTTGACGTGATAGTCGCGGCCCAGGATCTCGATAAGCCCGGGGCGGCTGACGATCTCGGCGTACAGCCCCTCAAACGGCACGAACATGATGCCAAAGTTGGTCGTTGCCGGCACACTCAGGTACTTTTCGCAGATGTCCTTGGCCTCGCGTTTCACCATCATATCGAGCGTCTTGCGCGCTGCGGCGACGGCCTCAGCGTCACCAGACTCCTGGGCGTCGAGCAGATGCTCGTACGCGTCGCCCGGAAACTTGGAGTCAATCGGCAGCAGCACGGGGTCGCCCTCGTCTACCGGCAGCCTGACAGCAAACTCAACGCGTTCCGAGGCGCCGGGCTTGGTGGCGACGTTTTCCAGATACTGATCGGGCGTGAGGATGTCCGCCAGGATTGCACCCAGCTGCACCTCGCCCAAAATGCCACGCGCCTTGACATTGCCCAGCACGCGCTTAAGGTCGCCCACGCCGGTGGCGATAGACTGCATGTCGCCCAGGCCCTTGTACACGGCCTCGAGCTGGTCGCTCACCTGCTTAAACGATGCCGACAGTCGGTCGTTGAGCGTGCGAGAGAGCTTCTCGTCCACCGTCGCACGCATTTGGTCGAGCTGCACGTTGTTGTCTTTGCGGATGGCGCCCAGCTGAGCAT
>CAKUHM010000345.1 GCA_934655835.1 uncultured Collinsella sp.
TTGGTGGGCCGTCAGGGGGTCGAACCCTGGACCTTGGGATTAAGAGTCCCCTGCTCTACCAACTGAGCTAACGACCCGATATCAACACGAAGCAAGAACTGGGGTGGGTAAAGGGACTCGAACCCTCGACCTACGGGACCACAACCCGTCGCTCTAGCCAACTGAGCTACACCCACCGTGTCCTGTGCGCTTCGCGCTCGACTATTATTGCAAGGAACGCCACGCGATGCAAGCCCCAATTTTCAAGAATTTTGAAAAGAGTTTTTCGGATCCATTTCGAGCATTTCCCACCGGTTTCATAGGAGTAAACTTGCCCCACTGCAAATCCTCGAAAGGACCGGCATGAAAGAACTCTCCAACCGCACGGCAAGATTTACCGATTCGGTCATCCGCCGCATGACACGCATCTCCAATAAGTATGGCGCCGTCAATCTCTCGCAGGGCTTCCCCGACTTCGATCCCCCGGCGCAGCTGCTCAACAGCCTGAGCGCCATCGCCAGCGACCCAAAGCCGCTCTACCACCAGTACTCCGTCACCTGGGGCTCTCAGGCCATGCGCGAGGCGCTCGCCGCCAAACAGGAGCACTTTATGGGCATGCCGGTCGACCCCAACCAGAATATCGTGGTCACCTGCGGCTCCACCGAAGCCATGATGGCCGCCATGATGACGGTCACGAACCCCGGCGACAAGGTCATTATCTTCTCGCCGTTCTACGAGAACTACGGCGCCGACACGATCCTTTCGGGTGCCGAGCCCATCTACGTGCCGCTCAACCCGCCCACATTCGATTTTGACCGAGAGACGCTCGAGGCAGCCTTCCGCGACAACGATCCCAAGGCCATCGTCCTGTGCAACCCTTCCAACCCCTGCGGCAAGGTCTTTACGCGCGAGGAGCTCACCTTTATCGCCGACCTCTGCAAAAAGTACGACGTCTACTGCATCACCGACGAAGTCTATGAGCACATCGTCTATGCGCCCCACGAGCACGTCTATATGGCCACGCTGCCCGGCATGTTCGAGCGCACCATCAGCTGCAGCTCACTTTCCAAGACCTACTCCATTACCGGCTGGCGCCTGGGCTACACCATCGCCCCGGCCGAGATCACCGAGCGCATCAAGAAGGTCCACGACTTCCTCACCGTAGGCGCCGCCGCTCCCCTGCAGGAGGCTGTCGTCACCGCCCTCAACTTCGACGACAGCTATTACCAGGAGGTCCTCGACCTCTACACCGCCAAGCGCGACCTGTTCTGCCAGGGCCTCGACAACATCGGCCTCACGCACAACGTGCCGCAGGGCGCTTACTACGTCATGATGGACATCTCAGAGTTTGGCTACGACAGCGACCTCGACTTCTGCGAGGACCTGGCCTCAAAGGTGGGCGTGGGCGCCGTTCCTGGCTCGAGCTTCTTCCGCGAGCCCGTCAACCATCTGATCCGCTTCCACTTTGCCAAACGTGACGAAACGCTCAACGCCGCGTTGGAGAACCTCAAGTCGCTGCGTGATAAAATCAAGCCGCGCGGGTAAGGACTGCCCAACAACTAAAGGCACCAAAGAGACCTCGCGAACCCGTTGGGCTTCGAGGTCTCTTTTTGTAGCGCTTTCTTATTTATTTTAGAGCGCTATACTTTAAAGAAGGAGCAACTCGTACCGGAGAGAGGAACACTATGGCAGATCAGCAGCTTATCGGAGCGCTCGAGGCCGGCGGCACCAAGATGGTATGCGCCACGGGCTATGCGGACGGTACGGTCCTGGAGCGCGAACAGATCCGACCACGACCCCGCAGGAGACCGTTGAGGCCGTCAACGCATGGTTTGCCGACAAGGGCATCGCCGCCCTGGGCATCGGTGCCTTTGG
>CAKUHM010000346.1 GCA_934655835.1 uncultured Collinsella sp.
GTGCGAGTTCTTTGCGCCCGTTCGCGACAAGATGGACTTTGTCGCCGCTAACGGTGCCCAGGTCTACGCCGACGGCAAAATGGTAGACCGTGAGGTGTATTCGCACCTGGCGATTCGAAGGCTCGCCCAGGCTGTCGCGACGTTTCCCAATCTGCATCTTGCGCTTTTTGACCGAACCAAGTCCTTCCTGCTCGATGACGAGTGCAAGTTCGTGCGTGAGGTCGATAAGGACCTTCCCAATGCCGAGCGCATTTGGGAGTTGCCCGATCCCAGCGTAAATATCATCAAGGCGAGTATCTTTTGCGATGACGGTGCCGTTATGGACAGCGCCTACGTACTGCAGCGGGAACTTGGTCAGCTCTTCACTTTTGCGCCTTCGGGCAACGCGTGGATCGATGCCATGCAGCCCGGTGTGTCGAAGGCCTCGGGCATCGCACAGCTCGCGGAGCATTACGGCATTGGTCGCGACGAGGTCATGGCGTTTGGCGACTCGATGAACGACTACGAGATCATTCGCTTTGTCGGCACGGGCTGCGCGATGGAAAACGCGCGCCCCGCGCTCAAAGCGGTTGCCAATCGCGTCGTAGGCTGTAACCGCGACCACGCCGTTCAGCAGGAGCTCCGTCGCGTGCTGGAGAGTCTCGCTTAATCCGGCAGATGGGGACGTTCCTTTTCTGCCGGCAGTGGGGGACAGTCCTTGCAGCTTTTTCGCGAAGACTGTCCCCAACGACTAGTCATTTAAGAGCGTCCCCAATGACTAGGCGAGGGCGGCTATGATGGTGCGGGCGACGCCGTCGTGGTCGTTGTCGTATTCGGTGATGGCGTCGGCGGCCTCGCGGTCCTCGGGCTCGGCGTTGATCATAGCCGTGCCGTGGCCCGCCGCCTGCAGCATGGGGATATCGTTGATGTTGTCGCCGAACGCCCAGGCGTCGGCGAGACGCTCGCCCAGGTGCTCGCATAGCCACGTGAGGGCCGTTCCCTTGGTGGCGCCCTCGCCCATGACCTCGATATTCATGGCGTACGAACGCGTGACCTCAATGCCTCCGAGCGTGTTGAGCTCAGCCGCGATGGCATCGCGATCGGCCGGGTCGTGCCAGTACATGGCGATGCGTTCGAGCGTTTCAACCTCGTCGATCTTGCTGTCGATATCCATGTCGATCGGCGTTCGTGTGCGCTTGAGCGAAGCCGCGATGTGGGGGTCGCCACCGCAGAATTCGTCCAGGCGCGTATAGAGCGAGCGGGGGAGGAAGCACTGCCCATCCGCGAAGATATCGAAGGTCACATCGTGGCCGGCGGCGATGCGATGGACGCGATGGGCAATGCCGCGATCGAGCGGACGGCTCAATATGCGCGTGGCGCGCGAGGCATCGGTGGGCACATCGTCGTCGAGCTGCCAGACGCTGGCGCCATTGGCGCAGACGGCATAGTGCACGGCGGGATGGGCGAGGATGGGCTCAAAGATGCCCGACAGCGGACGTCCCGTGCAGGGCACAAATTCAATGCCGCGGCGCGCAAGCTCGTCGAGCATCGTCCAGGTGGCGTCGCTCATCTGCTTATCGCTCGTCAGCAGCGTTCCATCCATATCGGAAAACACAATCATTCGATGCAGCCCTTTCTACTGGCATAAAAAGCGTGGCCGAGGGCGGTGTTGCCCTGGCCACGCTCGGGTTCTATAACGGTCCGCGTCCTAGCGATCGGCGAGCGGCTTGTACTCCAGCGGCTCGATCACCGGACGGTATGCCGGGCGGATGATGCGATGTGCGCAGAAGAGCTCCTCCATGCGGTGCGCCGACCAGCCGGCCATGCGGGCGACGGCGAACAGCGGCGTAAAGAGCGTCTCGGGCACGCCGAG
>CAKUHM010000347.1 GCA_934655835.1 uncultured Collinsella sp.
CGCGGAAGCGTCAGCACCACCATCTGGGCCATCATCACAAAGAACAGGATCAGAAGCGCGTACTCCAGCACCGCCGAGATGCTCGCGATCTGCATGGCGTGGGCGCCCACGCGGTTGCCGCCCACCCACAGTACCGCCACCTCGGCGATATTCATCAGAAAGAAGGTGGAGCTGTCGAGGCCCACAAACAGATGGTTGACTTTTATGGCGTTGGCGGCGTAGTCGCTAAACACCTCGTCCAGGCGCTGTTCCTCACGACGCTCCTTGTTAAACGCACGGATGACGCGCACGCCCACGATGTTTTCGCGCAGCACCACGTTCATGCGGTCGATAAAGCTCTGCAAGCGCATAAAAATCGGAGCCGCGTTGGCAACCGTAAAGACCGCCGCAACCAGCACGATCGCAACCACGACGCCCAGAAGCATGCCCATGGCCGGATCGATGAGCCAGGCGAAGATGATGCCTGCCACCGCCAGGAACGGCACCGGCAGCACCAGCTGAATGGTCTGCAGAATCGCCTGCTGAATCACGTTGATGTCGTTGAGCGAGCGCGTGATCATCGAACCCGTGCCAAAGCGCTCAAAGTCACTGGCAGACAGCTCGAGCGACTTGTCGTAGACGGCATTGCGGATATCGCAGGCCACGTTGGCGGCCAGGCGCGCCGAAAGATAGCAGCCCAACACCGCGCCGCCGCTGGCCATGCCGGTCGCGATAAGCATGTAGAGACCGTTGCGCAAAATGTAGTCGACATCGCCCGTGGTGATACCGGTGTTGACCATGTTCGCCAACATCGTGGGTACCAGCAGTGTGCCAACGTTGTCGATTAGCAGCACCAACAACGTCACCGCGACAAGCCTGCGATACGGCTTCATAAACCTCATTAAGAGTCGCACGACTCCCCCTCACGTTGATCTTCTGCCTGCTTTTCTGCGGCGATGCACTGTTTAAATACCTCGCACTCTTCGCCCAACGCATGAGAAAATTTACCGAACAGGCGCATGAGCTCTTGCTGCTCCCCTAGCTCGAGCGCATCAAAAGCTCGCTGTTCGGCTTTTTGCGCCGGCGCCGCGTATCGCTTTGCAAACCGCTTGCCTTCTTCGGTGAGGCACACGACCTTGTTCTTTCGGCTGCCCTCGGCAAACTCCAGCGTCGCAAGCCCTCGTGCCGCCAGCGTCTTAATTGCCGAGTTGATGGTTTGCTTGCTGTAATACCATTCGCTCGTTAGCCGACTCACCGCGACACATCCGCCCGCCTTGTCGGTATCGACGAGCATCCAATAGGCGCAGTCCGAAAGACCGCAGGTACGCGAGAACTCCGAATAGATATGGTCAATCGCATTGAACATCCGGTCCAGATCGACCAGCGTAACCGCGCGTTCCATTCTTCCCCCATTCGATAGTCCGAGTTTTGACTATTTCGAAATTAGGTTAGTCCGAGTTTTGACCATCGTCAACAGACGTGCCGAAGATGGATGCACCTTCATGACCTATCGACAGAAAAACCGCCGGCGCGGGGGCAGCGCCGGCGGTAGCGGGAAAATCGCGTTGTTGTAATCGCTAGGCGGCGACAGCCTCGTAGACCGTAGCGCCCGAGAAGCTGTCGTGCAGGCTCTTGCCGCAGATCCAAGGCAGCTCGACGACCTCGCAGACAGTGTTGACCAGCTCGGAGCAGTCAGTAAAGTGGCCCTTATCGTTGAGGGCCTCGCAATCCTGAACACGCCAATAACCATCGGTGTGCGTGATGTAGTACTCGTGGTTGTCGATCGTCACAAAAGCGCGCGTCTTGGAACGCAGCAGCTTCAGAAATCCTTCGAAGTCGGTCTCGACGACATCTCCAGCCTGGAACATGATG
>CAKUHM010000348.1 GCA_934655835.1 uncultured Collinsella sp.
TCATTGATACCGATTTTAAGCAAGTGCGAATGCGCTTGTACTGCCGCTATTTTGTTTAAACAGATATGACTTGACTAATTGTATGACTTATGATCTAGCACAAGTAGTCGTTGGGGACGTTCTTGATTGACTAGTCATTTAAGAACGTCCCCAACGACCAAGTTAGGCGATGTGGAGGGGGTTGGCGGCGTCGACGGCATCGGGGGCGTCAGAAGGGCCGTCGGGGGCAGCGTCTGCCGGGTCCTCGTCGGGAGTCTCGATCTGCTTGATCATGACCTCCTGGCCCTGCAGCAGGTAGGTTTCGCCGCTGCCGCAATGGGGGCAGGTCTTGCCATGCTCGACCGTCGCGTAATCGTGGCCGCACGCCTCGCAGTGCGTCACGGCCTCGACGGGCTCCACGACAAGCTCCGCGCCCTCCGTGATGGGCTTTTTATCTGCTGCCCAACGCCAAGCATCGAGCAGCAGATCGGGAACGACGCCCGAGACTTCGCCCAGCAGCAACGTCACGCTCGAGACGCGACTCACGCCATTGGCGCGCGCCACGTTCTCAACATCGCGAATGATGTGATACACGATTCCCAATTCATGCAAGATAAAAACCTTTCGACAGAGGTCGATGCGATGTCAATTCAACGTCAGCGAGCGGCGCCCAGGTACCCCAGGTTGCCCCGAAACAAGGCGTCCGCTGGGCTTTTGCCCGCGGCGCCGCAGTTGAGGGGCAAGATGGGGTACCTGGGCGCCGCGCAGCGTCGGCAGTGCCGCCGTTCGTTAGAACGGCGGAACCTCATTACTTCTTCCCGAATTTTATCTTGATAGCGCGCTTTAGCGCGTACTTGCCCAGGCTGGGGAGCTTTTGCTCGTATTTGACCATGGTGGAGCACTCGGGGCGATCGCGATCCAGATGAATAGCGTCAAACGCACACTTGGTGGTGCACAGGCCGCAGCCGATGCACTTATTGGGGTCGACGATCGAGGCGCCGCAGCCCAGGCAGCGGGCGGTCTCGGCACGCACCTGCTCCTCGGTGAAGGTCTCGACGTACTCGCTAAACGGCGCGGTCTTCTCGCGCTCGCGGTCCACGTGGGCAACCTCGCGGCTCGCGTTGTCGTAGCCCTCGATCACGACATCGTCGCGGTCGAGCGCGGTGTAGCGACGCTGGTTGCGGCCGATGGTGAGCGTAGAGCCCGGCTGCACAAAGCGATGGATGGACACGGCCGCCTCGTGGCCAGCGGCGATGGCATCGATGGCAAAGCTCGGACCGGTGTAGACGTCGCCGCCCACAAAGATGTCGGGCTCGGCGGTCTGATAGGTCTGAGGGTCGGCGAGAGCGCCCTGGCCGCGGCCAAGCTCCACCTTGGAGCCGGCCAGCAGGTCGCCCCACACGATGGACTGACCGATCGACATGACTACACGGTCGGCGTCAACACGACGCAAGTCGTTCTCGTCGTACTCGGGCGCAAACCGGCCCTCGTCGTCAAAGACACGCGTGCAGCGCTTGAAGGTGATACCGCACACACGACCGGCCTCGTCCAGGTGAACCTCCTTGGGGCCCCAGCCGCAGCAGATGTGAGCGCCGTCCTCAACGGCCTCGCGACGCTCCTCCTCGCTGGCGGGCATCTGGGCCTCGCTCTCCAGGCAGAACATCTCAACGTGCTCGGAGCCCAGGCGGCAGGCGTTGCGTGCGACATCGATAGCCACGTTGCCGCCGCCCACCACGATGGTGTGGCCGGGCAGCGCATCGATTTTGCCGCTGTTAACCTCGCGCAAAAAGTCGACGGCCACGGTCACGTCCTCGGCATCCTCGCCCGGAATGCCGGCAAGGCGGCCGCCCTGGCAGCCGATGGC
>CAKUHM010000349.1 GCA_934655835.1 uncultured Collinsella sp.
CTGCTCGGTCTGCAGTCGTTCTTTACGGCCGGCGAGATGGAGGTCAAGGCCTGGACGGTGCGTCAGGGCGCGACCGCCCCACAGGCCGCCGGCGTCATCCACACCGACTTTGAGCGCGGCTTTATTAAGGCCGAGGTCATTGGCTATGACGACTACATCGAGCTCGGCGGCGAGCAGGGCGCCAAGGCCGCCGGCAAGCTGCGTATTGAGGGCAAGGACTATGTCATGGCCGATGGCGACGTCGTGCACTTCCGCTTTAACGTGTAAGGACGACGCACATGTTCAAATATGGTAAAAAAGCCGGCTACATGGGTATCGCGCTGCTCGTGCTTGCGGTGCTTCCGCTCGTGGTTGCGGCATGTGTCCTTCCCAACATTGGACCCGAGGTGGCAACGAAGTTCAACGCCGCCGGCGAGGCGACGCGCTGGGGTAAGAGTTACGAGCTGCTGGCGCTGCCGGTGCTCAACTTGCTGCTTGGCGTGGCGACGTACTTTACGGCTGGCCGTCAGGCTAAGAACAACGAGGACTCTGCCGTGATGGCGCGTCTTACGTGCGAGCGTTATCTGCGCAACGGCTGCGTCACGGGTGTGTTCCTCAACGTAATCAACGTCTACTTTATGTACTCGGCAATTACCGGTACGGGCTTTGGGCTGGGGTTCTAGCTTGCCCCTCTAGGCAACGAGCCTGCAAGCATATTCGATGGCTGCTGCGAGGCCGCCGCTCGATCGTGGTTTAAAGACCACGTCGGCGGCGGCCTCGTTTTCGTATCCCGCACCGCGTAGCGTGAGGGCGACGGCAGCCTCTAGCAGCAAGGGAAGGCCGTGCTGTGTGGTGGCGATGACGGTGGCCTGGTCGAATGCGCAGCCGCGCTGTCGGCAGAGGGCTGCAAATTCGTCCTGCTTTGGGTTGGGGAGAAGTGCCGTGTCGACGCGACTCGATAATAGCGTGAAGGCCGTGCGCTCGTCGGGCGTGAGCTGGTCGGCCTCGATAACGACAAGAGCAATCGGCGTGTCGCGTCGGCGGCAATCTGCGCGCCGTACGTAAATCGAAGAACCCGACATAGAAAACTCCTGTGTATTCGGCAAAACGTAAACTATAGTTTACGTTTATGTTCGGCTCCATTTCAAACTCGGCTGCATGGACGAACGTGCGAAACAGATTCTTGGCAAGCGAGTCGAACAGACACGCAGGGACCTTGGTATCTCCAAGGTCGATTTTTGTGTGGCAACAGGAATCAGCCGCCCCTACCTCGACCGAATCGAAGACGGAACGGCAAACTTCACACTTAAAGTTCTATTTAAGATTGCGCCCGCACTCGGCATGACGGTGTCAGATCTTCTCGAGGGCATTGAATAGGGGATACCGATCGATATCTGATTACGCCATCGGGATGCGGTCGTGGTTGACTTGGCTGTAGAACAGGCGCTGGATTTCGGCAGCGTCGCGCGACTGGCCGAGCGCCCACATGGTCTTGGCCACGAGCGTCTCGGTGGTCATGTCGTCGCCGCGCAAAATACCCGGATGATCGGCGTAAGCACGGCCGACCTCATAAACACCCAGGTCAAGGCCCTCTTCGGGAACCTGCGTGGTCATTACGACAGTGCGACCCGAGTCGACCCAACGGAAAATCGCCTCTTGGAACGACTCGCCCGACTCGCCAAACTCCGGGATGCCGCCAATGCCAAAGGTCTCCAGAATCACGGCATCGTAGCTGTCGGCCAGGGCGTCCAGAATGCCAGGGTTTACGCCGGGCGTGAGCTTGAGCACAAATACGCGCGGGTCGATGCTGTCGTAGAAACGCACCGGGTTTTCGCCCTGATGCGTGCCGTGAAGCCCGTT
>CAKUHM010000350.1 GCA_934655835.1 uncultured Collinsella sp.
CGTCTTCATTTCTACCACTCTCTACTAATCATTTTCCTTAGGAGGTTTTACCCATGCTCGTATCACGTGAAGAACTCAAAGATCTGATGAAGAAGAAGTTTATGGCGGCAGGCATGCATGAAGACCATGCCGACGCCCAGGCCGAGGTCCTCGCCTGGTCCTCCGAGCGTGGTCTCCATAGCCATGGCGAGGTGCGTGTCGAGTACTATACCGAGCGTATTTCCAAAGGCGGCATGACGATTGACCCGAAGTGGACTTGGGAGCAGACGGGCCCCTGCACGGGTATCCTCGATGCCGATAACGGCTGCGGTTATCCCTTTGCTATCCAGGGCATGGAGAAGGCTATTGAGCTCGCAAAGGAAAACGGCATTGGCTTTGTGGGCGTTGCCAACGTTTCGCATACCGGCGCTATCGGCTATTACACCGAGATGGCTGCCAAGGCGGGCATGATTGGCCTGTGCTGCACGCAGTCCGACCCTATGGTCATCCCGTATGGCGGCGCTGAGCCCTTCTACGGCACGAATCCCATTGCTCTTGCTGCCCCCACGGCAGACGATCGCATCGTCGAGTTCGATATGGCTACGACGGTTCAGGCATGGGGCAAGATCCTCGACGCCAAGAGCGCCGGCCGCTCCATTCCCGAGGGTTGGGCTGTCGACGAGGACGGACGTCCCGTTACCGATCCGCACCTGGTTAACGCACTTGTTGCCATTGCCGGCCCCAAGGGTTACGGCCTCATGATGATGGTCGATATCCTTTCCGGCGTGCTTATGGGCGTTCCTGCAGGAAAGAACGTGTCCTCCATGTACCACGATCTTTCCGAGGGCCGTCGCCTTGGACATCTCAACGTTGCCATTAATCCCGAGTTCTTCTGTGGTGACAAGAACTTCCGCGAGCACATGTCCGAGGTACTGGACGAACTCGGTGCGGTCAAGCCCGGTGTCGGTTTTGACAAGGTCTACTATCCGGGTGAGCGCGCACAGCTGCGCATCAAGGCAACCGCCGAGGCCGGCGGCATCGAGATCGTTGACGATATCTACGATTACCTGGTGTCTGACAAGCTCTACATCAATAGCTGGGACCACAAGAATCGCTTCGCGGAATAGCGAACGAGGGATGCGGCGGGTCTGAGAACCCGCCGCATTTGGTCTCAGTCCAGACGTTGAAAAAGAGGCGTGACATGAGTAAAAAAATTGTCATTCTCGACGCATGTCGCCTGGTGCCCTTACGAGACGCGCGTTCGCATGATCGATATCGTCACTGATAATCTGCGACATTACCTCGACGGAGATCGAATTAACTGCGTGAACCCATGATTCTGATCGGCTAAACGACTAGAAAGGAAATGTTATGAAAAAGATCGGCAAGCCCAATCGTATTGTCGTCGCCCTCGGCGGCAACGCCCTCGGCAACAACCCCGTTGAGCAGATCGAGGCCGTGAGCAACACCGCCCACGCCCTCCTCGGCCTTATCGAGCAGGGCAACGAGATCATCATCACCCACGGCAACGGCCCGCAGGTCGGCATGATCCAGAACGCCTTCGCCGCCGCCCACGACGCCATCGGCACCCCCGAGATGCCGCTGCCCGAGTGCGGCGCCATGTCCCAGGGCTACATCGGCTATCACCTGCAGCAGGGCATCGGCCGCGAGATGCACAAGCGCTACAAGCGTTGGCACGCCGCCACCGTCGTCACCCAGATCGAGTGCGACCCCGACGACCCCGCGTTCAAGAACCCGACCAAGCCCATCGGCCCCTTCTACACCGAGGAGCAGGCCAAGGAGTTCATGGCCGAGGATCCCTCCAAGGTCTTCGTCGAGGATTC
>CAKUHM010000351.1 GCA_934655835.1 uncultured Collinsella sp.
CCGCGCGGTCGAGCATGTCAACCGGACCATTGAGCGTCGAAAGCGCCTGCGCCAGCACGCGCTCCATGCAATCCTCTACTGCGTTGAGCGTCACGAGTTCCTGCGGCACCACGGCAGACGTGCGGTTGCGCACGCGCGCCACAAACTCAAGCGTCGACAGGTACACATCGCCAAAGGGCGCGTAATCGCCCTGGTAGCCGCCGCAAAGCGCCGGCGCCGCCAGCGCGTACTCGGTTTTGGACAGTGGGCTCAGCGCCATCGCACCCAGCTCGAGCGCCGTGTCCTCCAGCATGAGGCCCAGCGTGCGCGAGCGCAGACGCTCGGCATCGCCCGCCGACACGTCGCGATCGAGCACACGTGCCGCATCCGGTGCATCGCGCTCGACGGTGCGAATGTGCAGACGCTCGGCGATGGCGCGGACGGCGGCACAGCGGGCAGCCTCGGCCTCTTCCTGCGCCGGCGTAAAGATACGGTTGCGCCCCAGCACCAGGCCAATCACATTACGCGGGCCCAGAGCGTCGACGGCCAGCGCCGCCAGCAGGGACGACGGCAAGTCACCCTCGAGTGCCACCACAGCACGCGACGCACCGTGGGCTCGGGCGTTGTCGCGCACGGCGAGCACCAGCGCCTGCCACAGCCACTCCTCGGAACGGAACTCGGGCAGTTCGTGATCTTCCAGGGCATCGAGCATCACGCCGCGCTGAATCTCCTGAACCAGCAGGCTCTCCTCAAAACACGGCGCCTGGGCCACCACGCGACCGCAGTCGTCGAGCACAAACGAACCGCCGGTATACACCGACTCGTCATAGGCACCGACCGGCGCCATGCAGGCAAACCACACGCTGCGCTTGGATGCGATCTTGCGGTAAGCGCCGCTGCGAACGGCGGCAATGGCAGCAGTCTCGCGGTCGGTCATGTCAAACGCGTTGAATTGGAAATACGCAATGAGGTCAACACCGGTCGGCAACATCTCGAGCTCGCGGTCCAAGTCAAAAATCACGGCGATGCGCACGCCGTCCACGTCGAACACCGGCGGCGCCCAACGCGTGTCGTTGTTCTCGCCACGCTGCAGGGCAATGCTCGAACGCGCCGGCACCACATGACCGTCCTTGAGCATCATGTAGTCGAGTAGCGGCTGGCCCTCAAACGAAACCGCCGCGGGCACGATGCAGATCATGTCAAGCTCCTGGATACGCTCGGCGACACCAGTCAAGCCGGCAAGCATGTCGTGCTCAAAGTCGGCAGCGCCCACCAGGCCCCCGGGTATGGCGCCCATAAAGAGCGGAGCCGGAACGCACAGCACGCGCGCCCCGCGCTCGTGGGCCAGACGAGCCTGGTCCTCGATGCGGCCGCAAATGCCCTCAATATCACCCAGGCGCATATCGATCTGTGCAAGTGCGAGCTTCATGGCTCAGCCCTTTCCGTCGTAAACCATCGTTGTCGTAGTAAAAGCGCCGGCCGCATAATGCAGTCGGCGCTCGCATGTGCATATGCTAGCTATGATACCCCGAGCGGGGGCGCGCTCCTAGAACGTCGCGGACCACAGCCCGTGCAGGTTGCAATAGGCATAGACGGTGCCGGTCTTGGAACCGCCGGCAAAAAACGTCGCGGGCTTCATGCCGGGCTGGAGGTAGTGGACCTCCAGACGGCCCTCGGCCTCAAGCGCGATCCACTCGATGTAGTGCTCGGGCAGGCTGGGGTGCTCGACCGAGCCCACGCGCGCACGGATCACGTGACCGTCGCGCTCGCTCTCGACGACGGGCACGTGCTTCTCGTGCGCCGCGTCCTCGGTGTTCGCGGTCAGCTCCGTGCAGCC
>CAKUHM010000352.1 GCA_934655835.1 uncultured Collinsella sp.
ACGGTGCTGTTGAGGGCAATGCTGATTGTAACTGCCTGCTATGGTCTGGCGGCTTTGCAGGGCTTAGAGCTGGTAGCGCTCTTGCTGCGCGTTGCCGTGGCGGTCTTGGCTCCCGTTGCCGAGGGGCTTCCCTTGGAGCTCTGTGATCTGGGAGACGAGACGCTGCGCGGCGAGGCGCACGAGCTCAACCGCGAGCTGCGTCGTGTAACGTGGGCGTGCGGAGGTCTGCTGGCATTGATGCTAGCGGATATGCTGCTGGGCGTGGGTGAGATGGCGTGGGTGCTGGGGCTTGTTTGTGTTCTGGCGGTGGTTTATGTGTCGCTGGGCCGCTTTACCCTTGCCTTGCACGTTCGCACGCTGCTGGCAGTGGTGGTCGGCGTCGTCTTGGGATTTGTCGTGCGTGACACGATGGGGACGGCATGGCTTGCCTGCACGGTTGTCGTGCTCGTCGGGCTGTCGGTGGTTCCGGTCGATCAGACGGCACCGGGTTTGGTTGCGTTTTTAGGGTTTGTGGCGCTTGCGTTTTGGTTGGAACGCGACATCGAAATACGAATGGTTATCGAGGTCTTTACCCCGCTCATCCTCGTGCTGATGTATTACTGGCAGCGCGTCGCGGTACGCGAACATGCTGACGGTCGTCGCATCCGACTTTTCTTTAGGTAACCGCGGGAGGCGGGGTGGAAGATAGTTCCGCCCCGCCTTTATGCTCCCGAGAACAGCAGGAAATAATTGCGCTCGGACCCGCGCAGGCAGATGCGCGTTCCCGGTGCAACATCGACGGTTTCGCCACTTTCGATAAGCTCGCCGTCGCAGTTTGCGCCGTTTCGGTTGAACACTTCAAGCTGCCAGGCGGCATGCGCTTCGTCCCAAGAGAGCTTGACAGCCTGTCGCGAAATAGCGGGATCGTCGAGTACGGTGGTGCCGGTGTCGACATTCTGCGTCTGCGAGGGCCGGGGGCTCCGGCCGAAGAGCCAGGCGGTCGATTTGGGAATGCGAACCATGTTTTGGGTGCTGCAGGTTTGAGGGCTGTAGGTGCCGCCGACACCTGCGGGGCAGCTTGCGATGGTGACGGCGATGGCTTCGGGCTCGCGGCGTGTACCGGGCCGATCCGCGCTGGGAGTGTCGCCAGCAGTCCAGACCGTACCGATGTCGGCCTGAAGCGAGGAGGCTCCCAGCCCGGCGCGTTCAAGGTGGGCACCATAGACAAGGGAATAGAGGATGCCGGCCATGAGGGGGCCGAGGGATTTGCGCGCCATAAGCGTTGGCGTGCACGCGTCGTAAAGCGCAGCAAGCTCTCCGGTGGTTGGTGCATCGCCTAAGTCTCCATCAAGGCGCTCGACGATGGCGTCGACGGCGCCCTGAATGTGCGCCAAGCGCTCCTCATCGTCCGATCCATCGGCACAATCGAGCAGCCAATCTGCGAGGAGCAGTCCTGCCACAAGCCATTTGTCCCGTGCATCGGGTGCAAGCAGGGTGCGGCGGGCGTCATCGGAGGTGTTTCCCTGGGTAAAGCCCCAAAGCCACGTTCCCGATACAGGCACCGTTTCTTTGGTGTTAAAGCCACTCGCTGGTCCTTCAGCTGCGCGAACATCGAGCAAGAGGGACGCAGCGTCCTGGAGGTTCTCCATGATCAAGCGTTTTGCGTTGTATTTGATCGCCTCGCTTTCCGGGTGCTTTGAGCGCGAGGAAAGGCTGTCGGCTTTTTTGGGCAGCGTCGGCACGCGCGCTTTTTCGGTGCCGGATGGCACTGCTCGCGGGGTTACAAGCGGAAGCTCGGAATCGGCCTCTGCCATGCCCTGCATGCCCGCTGCTT
>CAKUHM010000353.1 GCA_934655835.1 uncultured Collinsella sp.
AGGTTGGCATGCTCAATGCGATGGTTTGGGCACTTGCCTGTTTTGGCGTTGTTGCTGCCGATATTGCCCTGAGCGTGGTTCTGTTCTCCGCCCTTTGCGTCGCATCGGTGTTCATGGGTTTTTCGATCGACGACCTCGACATTCAATTGCTTCAGGCCGCCGCGCAGACGGCGTCTTTTTTGATGGCGCTGCTGTGGTGGCGTTACTTGTGGCCGCGCTCGTTTATGGCTCGCTGGCAAAGCGAGCGCCCGCTCGGTGAGGGAGCGCGCGGCGCGTGGAGGCGCATTGCCTGCGTTATCGTGATCGGCCTGGCCTTGCAGGTGGTCGTTGGCTACGTGACCGACGCCGTGTTGTCGCTGCTGCCCGAGGCCGCGGCTGACTACAGCGAGCTTGTCGAGGAAACGGGTATGGGCGATACCAGCTACCTCGCCGTGCTGACCACGGTGCTTGGCGCTCCATTTTGCGAAGAGCTGCTGGTGCGCGGCATCATTTTTGAGTTTTCGCTCCGAGCGTTTAACCCGCAGTGCCGTCCGCTCTGGAAGCGTCGGCGCCGCGTGCAAGCGCAGGACGGAGCCATGGTGCCCTGGGCGGCCCCGAGCACCTGGGGTATCGCCGCGGCAATCGTGCTGCAGGCGGCGGTCTTTGGTTTTATGCACATGAACTGGGTGCAGGGCTGCTACGCGGGCGCCGCCGGTCTCATCTTTTGCTGGGTGCTCGTTACGACCGGAAAGCTCCGCTACACCATCCTGCTGCACTTTGCCTTTAACGCCGGGTCGTATCTCATGGCGTTGCTCTGGTTTGTGAGCACGCCCCTCGACGTGGCCATCACGGTCGCCATCGCCGGCGTCATCCTCGTGGAGGCTATGCGCTCGCTGCGCCACGCGTGTGGGACGGACGCAGCGATCGCAACGCTGCCCTAGTTGCGGCGCCCGTCTCCGTTGGCTCCCTGACGACCCTGGGCCGCACGGTTACGCCCCGCAGTGTTCTGCGCGCGCGACATACCGCCATGGCCCTTGCTACCCTTGGGCCCCTTGCCGGCGGCACCACCGTGCGGCTTGCCGCCCTTCTTGCCGGTGCCGTGTCCGCCGCTGGCAGACGTCTCGCCCGGGCGTGGCGGCACGGGGCGGATCAGGCAATGCTTGGTGTAGCCGATCAGGTCGCGACGGCCGGCCTTCTCCAGCGCCTCGCGCACGAGCTTGTAGTTCTCGGGCTTGCGATACTGAATCAGCGCGCGCTGCATGGCCTTCTCGTGCGGGTCGCGTGCCACGTAGATCGGTTGCATGGTACGTGGGTCCACACCGGTGTAGTACATGCAGGTCGACATGGTGGACGGGGTGGGGTAGAAGTCCTGCACCTGCTCGGGCATGTAGCCCATGTCGCGCACGGCCTCGGCAAGGTCCACGGCTTCCTTCATCGTCGAGCCGGGATGGCTCGAGATCAGATACGGCACCACGTACTGCTTGAGTCCGTACTCGCGGTTCAGGCGCTCAAATTTGCGGCAGAATGCGTCGTAGACGGCGCGGCTCGGCTTGCCCATCACGGACAGCACCGCGTCGCTCACGTGCTCGGGCGCCACGCGCAGCTGGCCCGAGACATGGTGCTCCAGCAGCTCGCGCAAAAACTCGTCCGAGGCATCGGCCATGGTGTAGTCAAAGCGGATACCGCTGCGCACAAAGACCTTCTTGACGCCCGGCAGCTGGCGCAGGTCGCGCAGCAGCTGCGTGTAGCCGCTCTCGTCGACCACCATGTTCTTGCATACGCTCGGCCACAGGCAGCGCTTGTTCTTGCACACGCCGTGCTTGAGCTG
>CAKUHM010000354.1 GCA_934655835.1 uncultured Collinsella sp.
GTATTATCACGCGCAAGAACACGACGCTCACCCGCTACGGCCGGGCCTATATCGAGGCGATTCGTCAGCACATCTAGGCTGCTGTGCTCCGCGCGGGTCAAATTTCTTTATGGCAGTTCAGCCTGATATAGGAATCATCTATATCAAACTGTTATAAACGTATATTTTACGATGGCCATATGAGCGCTCATACTCTGTCCCAGTAAAGCAACCAATGCAAAGGGAGATATCTATGAGCACTTCGATTCAACCGAACGCGCCGTTTCGCGCCGATATCGTCGGCAGCTTTCTTCGTCCGCAAGCTGTTAAGGATGCGCGTGCCGCCTATGCCGCGGGTACGCTCGACGACGCCGGCCTTAAGGCCGTCGAGGACGAGGCCATTCGCGACTTGGTGGCCAAGCAGAAGGCCGCTGGCTTGCAAGTGATCACCGATGGCGAGTTTCGCCGCAGCTACTGGCATCTCGATTTTATGTGGGGACTCAACGGCATTGAGCGCCGCGCCTCGCGCACGGGCTACATGTTCCACGATGAGGAGACTACCGCCGACACTGCCGTGGTGACTGGTCCCATTAGCGGCGAGAACCATCCGTTCGTTGCACACTTTAAGTTTGTCAAAGCCCTCGAGGGCGAGGGCCAGGTCGCGCGCCAGACCATTCCGGCGCCGATCCAGACGTTCTCTGAGGTCACGCTCGATCGCTGCGATGGTCAGCAGGAGAGCCTGCGCGCTGTCTATAAGACCGACGAGGAACTCGCCGATGCCATCGCGGCTGCCTATCGCACCGTGATTGCCGACCTGTACGCTGCGGGTTGCCGCAACATCCAGTTCGATGACTGCACCTGGGGTATCTACTGCGATACCGATTTTGTCGCCAAAACCGGCATGAGCCCGGTCGACCTGCAAAAGGTGAGCGAGCTGGGCGTGGCGCTCAACAACGCCGCCATCGCGGACAAGCCCGACGATCTGGTCATCAACACGCACGTATGCCGCGGCAACTACCACTCCACCTACGCTTTTGAGGGCGGCTACGACCCCATCGCGCCGTACCTGTTTGCGCATGAGGACGTTGACGCGTTCTATCTGGAGTTCGACACGCCCCGCGCCGGTGGTTTTGAGCCGCTCAAGTACGTTGCTCCCGGCAAGAAGGTCGTGCTGGGCTTGGTGACCACCAAGGCGGCAGAGCTCGAGAACGAGGATGTTATCGTCGAGCGCATCCGCGAGGCGGCAAAGTACGTGCCGCTCGAGAACCTGTATCTGTCTCCGCAGTGTGGCTTTGCCAGCTGCGAGATTGGCAATAAGCTGACCGAGGACGAGCAGTGGGCAAAGATTGCGCTGGTCAGGCGTATTGCCGAGCGCGTCTGGAAGTAACGCTACCGTTCGCAGGTGACGGCGCGTGCGAGGCATTGAGTATCACGTACAATGGTTCGGATCGTATCGTTCGGGCAGGTTATCCGATATGCCTGATCGCCCTTCCATTCGAAAGGACTTCCATGTCCCAGTCTTCGACGCCCGCCGTCACCGATGCCATCTACGATGCATCGTCGCTCGGCCGCCCGCGCATGTTTGTGTTGGGTTTGCAACACATGTTTGCGATGTTCGGAGCCACGGTGCTCGTGCCCGTGCTCACCGGCCTTTCCGTTTCGGCGACGCTTCTGTTCGCCGGCATCGGCACGCTGCTGTTTCATTTTCTATCGCGCGGTAAGGTGCCCGCGTTCCTGGGCTCGTCGTTTGCCTTCATCGCGGGCTATGCTGCGATTGCACCCAACGGCGAGACGGAGCTTTTACCTTA
>CAKUHM010000355.1 GCA_934655835.1 uncultured Collinsella sp.
CGAGCACGCGACCGCTGTAGTTGACGTGACTGGTCACGGCCTCCATGTCACCGGTCTCGATAAAACGCGCGACCGTGCACTCGTAATCGACCAGCGCGCGATCAAAGACCTCGGGGAAACTCTCGTTCGAGACCTCATCGGTAAAGGGATTCTTCCATGTCAGATGGCCCAGGTTACCGGTGCGCTCGGGCAGCTCCGTCGTCACGCGATGGGCAAGGCCGTCGAGCAGCGAGTAGTCGTGCACCAAGCCCTCAACCAGCGAGATCGCGCGCGTCTTTACGGAGCCGGCCGGCTCAATCGCACGGTAAAGTCGCTGCATATTGGCAACGGCAGCACCGTACTCCCCCGCCGGAATGTCAATGCCGTACACGCGTCCGGCAACATAGCTCATCAGCACGCCGGCCACGCGATTGATGCGATCGGTGGTGACGATCTCACCCGCCGGCGGGTAATCGTCGACCGTAGCGCCATCGCGTTTAAGCTGCAGCATCAGTACATCCAGGTCGCTCTCGATCACGGCATGGACCTGACTGCTCGAATCCTCAAGCTCGGGATCGGACTCCACGATGCCAAACTGCTGCTCATAGACAAAGGGATGGGCGTTGCGGTCGAGCACGTAATGAGACAGCAGGCCCAGCGCAAAGGCGCGACCCAAGCTGGCGTCGCGCGGCAGCAGATGCGACACGCCGTCGCGCAGGCACGCGAACTGGCGAGACATGCGCGAGCGATGCATGACCTGCGCCAGCAGCGTACAGTCGGAAACACGCGGTGTCAGAATGTGAAAGAAAAACGGGTCGGGGCCTTGGTTGCCCAAGATAAAGGCAATGCGCTCTTCATCGGACGCGATGACGCCCTGCGGAAGACGGTCGATGCTTTCCTCGCCAAACAGATGATGGGTGATAAGCGCAGGCATAATGATCCTTTCGATTTCATTCGATGCCACCCATTATGCCCACCGCGCGCCCATGCCAAACCCGCGATGGTAAACGACGGCACGCAAGCCTCTTACGCAAGTCCCAGGTGCGTCTTGACCTCGGCGGCACGACGACGGGACACCGGCACCGTCGAGCTCACGCGGTCGAGCCTGAGCTCCATCAACCCCGTGGAGCCAATCTCAACATTGTGCACGTCCTCCAAATTGACCAGATAGCTGCGATGAACGCGAATAAAGCCCTCGGAGCCCAAACGACGCTCGAGCGAAGAGATCGACTCATTGATCAGGTACGTTCCCTCGGCACAGATGGCGTTGCAAAAATCGGCGCGCGCCTCAAAGTAGCAGATGTCTGCGGCGGGAATGAACACCTTTTTGCCCCCGCGGTCCACCGTCAGACGCAAAGGCTGGCGCGGAGCGTGGATAACACGGCGGGCACCCAAGGCTGCCTCAATCTTGTCGAGTGCCTTTGACAGACGTGCGTCCTCGACCGGCTTGACGATATAGTCGACCGCATCGAGGTTATACGCATCGGCGGCAAACTCGGCAAACGCCGTCACAAACACAACCACCGGCGGCGTCTTTAAGTTCTGCAGCGTCTCAGCAAGCTCAATTCCCGAGCGCCCGGGCATCGTGATGTCCAAAAACAACACGTCGGGCTTGCTCGAGAGAATCGACTCCACGGCCTCGGTGACATTGCCCGCCTCGGCAATATGCCCCACGCGCGCGTCCTTTTCCAATAGATAGCGTAGCTCAGCCCTGATGGGAGGCTCGTCATCAACCACCAGGATGTTCCAGCCCTCGGACATGTGCGCTTCCTCTCTCTCCTCAATACACTCGCGTGCTACGCCGTCA
>CAKUHM010000356.1 GCA_934655835.1 uncultured Collinsella sp.
TGCTCGCACACGTATGCCAGGCGATGCTCAATATCCTCGTTGCCGATGCGATGGAAATCGAAACGCTGGCAGCGCGAGAGGATGGTCTCCAGAATCTTTTGCGGGTCGGTGGTGCACAGCACAAAGATCACGTGTGCCGGCGGCTCCTCGAGCGTCTTGAGCAGCGCGTTGAACGCCGCCGTCGTGAGCATGTGGACCTCGTCGATGATATAGATCTTGTACTTGCCGCGCACCGGGGCAAAGTTGACGGAGTTGATGATCTCCTCGCGCACGTTGTCCACGCCGGTGCGGCTAGCGGCATCGAGCTCGTAGACGTCCGGATGGTTGCCCTCGGCGATGAGCTCGCACTCCTCGCAGGTACCGTCGGGCATGCAGCCGCTTGCGCCCTCGGCGCGTGCCGCCTCGGCATTGCGGCAGAGCAGTGCCTTGGCAAGGATGCGCGCCATGGTGGTCTTGCCCGTGCCGCGCGGACCGCAGAACAGGTAGGCGTGGGACAGGCGTCCCTCGGTAATGGCGTGCTCGAGCGTCGAGACGATATGCTGCTGGCCCACCACGGACTCGAAGGTGAGCGGGCGATACTTTCGGTACAACGATTCCATGGGTGCTCCCCCGGGTATACTGAGTCTTGTTGCCGCGACGGCCATGCGGTCGCACGGCATACTGCATCCATAATAACCCGTACGGCGAGCCCGCCGCGATAGGAGTCCAAAGAGCATGGCAGACGCAGAGCCCAACCTCGTCCCCACCGAAGCAGCCGACCAAGTCGAGGTCGCGCTCGAGGCGCAGGCAGCAGCCGATGACGGCATCCTCTACCTCAACGAGTACCAGTACGAAAACGACCTCGTCACCGATTTTGCCCGCCTGGTCGCCTCGCCCAAACGCCGCGGCTCCCTGTACGTCGCCGCCGCCATTTCTGCCCTACTGGGCGTTGGCATGCTGGTGGCCGGCGGCAACTGGATCAAGTTCGGCGTCGTCCTGATCGTATTCGGCGCCTTTTTGGCCTGGTGGAGCAAGAATCTGCACCACACGCTCGCCCGCGACTATATCGACGCCGTCGAGGCCGATGAGTCCATGGGCGGCCGCTACCGCCGCGTCGCCGCCAACGAGGACGGCCTGATGGTCTGGGGCAAGAGCGGCAAGTCGCAGTTCTTTCCGTTTGACAAGCTCGACCACGTGCTCGACGGCGAACGCATCTTTGTGGCCATGTTCGCCGACCAGGGCGTGACGGTCCCTAAGGACACCTTTGTGCGTGGCGATGCCGAGCAGTTCGGCCCCTTCTTGAAGGCCCGCATCAACAAAAAACTCCGCATCGAGACCAAAAAGAAGAAAATGAAGGCCGAGAAGGCCGCCGCCGAGGCCAAGCAGGGCGACCAACCCAAGAAGGACGCCCCCAAGCAGCGCAAGCAGAAGAAGAACAGGAAGAAGCGCTAAGGCCGAACGCTCGGCCCAAGCCTCAGCCTTCTGCTTAGGCAAAACTTAGATTGACAGCGGAAACCGCATCCCGTTTTGGCGCTCCAAAGTGGGATGCGGTTTCCCTTCACCCGAGCGTGCTACACTAGCAGCATCTATGCCACCGCGAACGGCTCGGCCCCGCGCCTGCCGCTCGCAAACGAACTTTAAACGCACGAGGGTTGGCCATGCCGCTTTTCTCGCAACATACCGCCCGGTTCTCGCCGGACGTTCCTTTGGAGGGCACCAGCTCTCGCGAGCTGCTCAAGCGGTACCAGCCGCTCGAGACACTTGCGACCGGCGGTTTTGGCTCCATCGAGATTTGCCGCGACACGCA
>CAKUHM010000357.1 GCA_934655835.1 uncultured Collinsella sp.
TAAGGTAAAAGCTCCGTCTCGCCGTTGGGTGCAATCGCAGCATAGCCCGCGATGAAGGCAAACGACGAGCCCAGGAAGGCCGGTACCTTGCCGCGCGATAGAAAATGAAATAGCAACGTGCCAATGCCGGCGAACAGAAGCGTCGCCGAAACGGAAAGACCGGTGAGCACGGGCACAAGCACCGTGGCGCCAAACATCGCAAACATGTGCTGCAAGCCCAACACAAACATGCGCGGGCGGCCGAGCGATGACGCATCGTAGATGGCATCGGTGACGGCGGGCGTCGAAGACTGGGACATGGAAGTCCTTTCGAATGGAAGGGCGCCCGGGCATGGCTGATTATCTGCCCGAACGATACGATCCGAACCATTGTATGCGATGTAGCCCCAATCACGCCCGCCGCCCCGACTAACGGTAGCGCTACTCCCAGACGCGCTCGGCGATGCGCTTGACCAGTGCGAGCTTTGCCCACTGCTCGTCCTCGGTAAGCTTGTTGCCGATCTCGCAGCTGGCAAAACCGCACTGAGGCGACAGGTATAGGTTCTCGAGCGGCACATACTTCGCGGCTTCGTTGATACGCTCGACGATAACCTCCTCATCCTCGAGCTCGGCCGCCTTGGTGGTCACCAGGCCCAGCACGACCTTCTTACCGGGGGCAACATACTTGAGCGGCTCAAAACCGCCGGCGCGCGGCGTATCGAACTCCAGATAGAACGCGTCGACGTCCTCATTGGCGAACAAGTACGGCGCGATGGGGTCATAGCCACCCTCGAAGGCGTAGGTAGAGTGATAGTTACCACGGCATACATGCGTGTTGATAACCAGATCGTCGGGCTTGCCCTCGATGGCGGCATTGTTGAGCGCCACGCCCAGCTCGCTTACCTTTTGCAGGTCGACCGGGCTCATGCCGGTTTTGGCAACAAAATCGGCATCGCAGTAGATGCCCCAGGTACAGTCATCAAACTGGATGTTGCGGCAGCCCGCGGCATACAGGTCGGCAATCACCGTGCGATAAGCGGCGGCAATGGCGTCGGCAAGCTCCTCATCGGTCTTATAGACGGTGCGCAGGCCCTCCAGCTGACCATCGCAACGATCGAGCGTAACCTCGGAGAACGTCTGGATTGGCGCCGGAATGGTCTGGCGCGCGACCTGGCCCTCGCCCTCGAGGGCTTTGACAAACTTAAAGTGTGCAACGAACGGATGGTTCTCGCCGCTGATGGGACCGGTCACCACAGCGGTATCGGCCGTAGTCTCCTCGTCGTGGAACATATAGCCGGTGCGCGAGGTGCGGCGCTCGATGCCGTTGAGACCCCACATAAAGTCGAGGTGCCAGTAGCTGCGGCGGAATTCGCCGTCCGTGATCACCTGCAGGCCGGCAGCCTTCTGCTTGGCCACCAAGTCGCGAATGGCCTCGTCCTCGACGGCCTTAAGGCCGGCGTCGTCGAGCGTACCCGCGGCATGGGCGGCACGGGCGTCCTTTACGGTCTGCGGGCGCAGAAAGCTGCCGACGATATCGGCGCGAAACGGCGCGTTCAGTGTGGTCGAAGTGCTCATAAGGTATCTCCCTTTGTCTTGGTTGCTTTACCCAGGCAGAGTATGAGCGTCCGCATCGCTATCGTAAAATATGCTTTTATAACTGTTTGATATAGGAATTATTTATATTTACAAACAGCAAGAGACGCACGCAGCATATCGCGCCGGTGTGGCTAGATGTGCTGACGAATCGCCTCGATATAGGCCCGGCCGTAGCGGGTGAGCGTCGTGTTCTTGCGCGTGATAATAC
>CAKUHM010000358.1 GCA_934655835.1 uncultured Collinsella sp.
CTCCAGACCGGGAACCATATGGAAGACGCGCTTCTGCTCGCCAAAGGTCAGGTTGGTCTGGAAGCCCACCAGATTATAGGCGGTCTTCTCCTTGTTCTCGGCGCGCAGCTGAATCGCCGCCCAGGGACGGCGACCGGTACGCGGATCTGTGAGTCCGACGGGCTTCATAGCGCCAAAACGAATGGCGTCCTTGCCGGTGCGCGCAACTTCCTCGGCAGGCTGGCAGGCCTGGAACAGGTCGCCACCCTCAAAATCCTTGAGCACCACGCGGTCGGCCGTGGTGAGCGCCTCGATAAAGGCCTCGTACTCCTCCTTGTTGAGCGGGGCGTTAAGATAATCGCCACCCCCCTGCTCCTCGTAGCGCGACTGCGAGAACAGCACGTCCATGTCGAGCGTGGAGGCATCGACAATCGGGGCCGCCGCGTCAAAGAACGCCAGGGCGTCGCCACCGACAAGCTTCATGACTTCCTCGCTCAGCGCCGGCGAGCACAGGGGACCGGCGGCAATGACCACATGGCCTTCGGGAATCTGCGTGACCTCGCCGCGAACGATCTCGATATTGGGACGGGCGGCAACCTCGGCCTCGACAAGCTCGGAAAACTTGACGCGGTCGACTGCCAAGGCGCCACCGGCGGGAACAGCCGCGCGATGGGCGCAATCGAGCAGGACTGAACCCATGCGCTCAAGCTCGGCCTTCAGCAAACCAGCCGCGGAATCCGGACGGGTCGACTTAAACGAATTGGAACAGACGAGCTCTGCCAGGTGATCGGTATGGTGGGCCGGGGAGCTCACCTGGGGGCGCATCTCGCACAGCTTTACGGCAAACCCGCGGTCTGCCAGTTGGATCGCACATTCCGAACCCGCCAGACCGCCACCGATAACCGTCACCTGATCAAACAGCATCTGCAAACACCTTTCTAATTGACACGTTTCCCATTGTGACCGAAGGGTGTCTGGGCGTGAAGGGCAAACTTGGAGGGCGCATACCTTCCATCCATCATGCGCTCGATAAGGCCCTCGAGTTCAAGCGAACCCAGGAGTTTGAGTACGCCGACGGCGTCGAGCGAGACGAGCGCCGCGATGTCGTCGACTTTGAGCGGAGAGGCAATGAGCGCGTGTATCACGGTCTGCTGTGTTTGATCCAGGTCGGCAATGCCGGGAGCATCGGGGCGCGAGTAGCGCAGGGTGCCGTAGATGCGTGAGATAGCCATCTCGATAGATTCCTCGTCGATGATGCAGCAGGCACCGTTCGCAATGAGGTAATTCGTGCCACGCGACTCGGGTGACAAAATGGAACCCGGTACCGCAAGCAGTTCGCGCCCCAGGTCCATGGCGGCCTCCGCCGTCGAGAACGTGCCCGAGGGCATGCCGGCCTCCGACACGAAAAGCGCCTGCGAAAGCGCGGCAATCACCCGGTTACGCCGCGGAAAGGCAAACTTGCGCGGACCCATGCCCCACGGGGAGATCGACACGACCGCGCCACCCGTATCGAGCGTGCGCGTAATAAGTCCCGCGCTCGAACGCGGATAGACCACGTCAGCGCCCGTCCCCAGCACCACGACGTGTTTGCCGCCGGCGTTGACCGCAGCCCAACCCGAGGCCTGGTCACAACCGACCGCGCCGCCCGAAACAACCGTCACGCCCGCCTCAATCGCCCCCTTTGCCGCAAGCTCTGCCACGGCAAGACCATACGGCGAGGCCTTGCGCGCGCCGATGATGGAGAGCGCGGGCGTCGAAAGCACCTCGGGGTTGCCGCGCACATAGAGCGTCTGGGGTACATCAG
>CAKUHM010000359.1 GCA_934655835.1 uncultured Collinsella sp.
GCAAAAAGCTCCCCTTCCCCACCCTGCTCATCTTTATCGCGCTCGGCATGCTGCTGGGCGTCAACGGCCCGGCGCACATCGACTTTAGCGACTACGCGCTCACCGAAACCGTCTGCAGCACGGCGCTGCTGTTCATCATGTTCTACGGCGGCTTTAACACCAATATCGACCGTGCCAAACCCGTTGCCGTGCCCGCGGTACTGCTGAGCACGCTCGGCGTCGTCATCACTGCCGGCATTACGGGTGCGTTTGCGCACTTCGTGCTGGGTTTTGACTGGATTGGTGGCCTGCTGCTGGGATCGGTCGTGGCATCCACCGACGCGGCCAGCGTCTTTAGCGTGCTGCGCGAGCACAGCCTGTCGCTGAGGGGCGGCACCGACTCGCTGCTCGAGGTCGAATCGGGCTCCAACGACCCCGTCGCCTACATGCTCACCGCCGTGCTCGCCACGCTCGCGGCCGGCGGCAACATCAATATCCCTGTGCTGCTGGCCAAGCAGATCATCCTGGGTGTGGGACTGGGCCTGGTCATCGGCTGGGCGAGCGCACGCCTGATTGAGCGCGCGCACGCAACGGCAGAGGGTGCACACACCATCTTCTTGTTCGCCGTGGCTATCGTCGCATATTCATTGCCGAGCTACCTGGGCGGCAACGGCTTTTTGGCCGTGTACCTGGCCGGCATCGTGCTGGGCGCAAGCGACATCACCGGCAAGGTCGAGCTGGCGCACTTCTTCGACACCCTCACCGAGATGGCCGAGATGACCATCTTCTTTTTGCTCGGCCTGCTCGTGACGCCCGCGCGCCTGCCTCAAATGCTGCTGCCGGGCCTGGCACTCATGGCGTTCATGCTCTTTGTGAGCCGCCCCATCGCCGTCGGCCTGCTGCTGGCGCCCTTTAAGACGAACCCTCGCCAGATAGCACTTGTAAGCTGGGCGGGCCTGCGCGGCGCCGCGTCGGTCGTCTTTAGCCTTTTTGCCGTGGTGGCCGGCGTTCCCGGAGGCCACGACCTGTTTGACCTGGTGTTTGTAATTGCCGTGTCGAGCATTGTGGTGCAGGGCTCGCTGCTGCCGGCGGTGGCGAAGAGACTCGACATGATCGATGCGGAAGGCGATGTGCGCCGTACCTTTAACGATTACCGCGACGAGGACGGCATGTCGTTCGTCAAGCTCAAGGTAGGCGCGGGGCATCCGTTTGCCGGACGCTCGCTTGCCGATATCGGCAGCGCTACTAATATGCTCGTCGTGCTGGTGCTGCGCGACGGAGCGCACCCGGTGCTGCCCAACGGCGACACCGTGATCGAGGAAGGCGACCTGTTAGTGATGGCCGCCCCAACGTTCGAAGAGCGTGCCGAGGTTACGCTGCGCGAGGTCACCGTAACGCCCCACGGACGCCTGGCCGGCCAGCGCCTGCGCGACGTGCCGCAGGGCAAGCACCCCTTTATCGTGGTGATGCTCAAGCGCGACGGCCAAACAATCATCCCCGACGGCAACACCCTCATATACGCCGGCGACGAAGCCGTCATCGCCACGCTCGCGTCGTAGCAGTCCCATCCTGCTAAGTTGCGGTGAAATAGGGACTGAATAGGCCTTCTAGCAGCCAAAACAGTCCCTATTTCACCGCAACTTATTGAGGAATGGGATTGAGGGACGGTTGTGGTTACCAGTCCTCGCCTGTATCGTAACCGTCGTCCTCATCGGCGACGGCAAAGTCGCGGAGGTCGAGGCCTTCGCGTTCGGCTCGGGCTAGGAGCTCTTGGGGCGACTCATCCTCGATATC
>CAKUHM010000360.1 GCA_934655835.1 uncultured Collinsella sp.
GTCAACCCGCGCTATGCAACTGAGCTCGACCGCGAGTTCCTCGATAACCTTGCTGTCGAGCATCGTGTTGTCGTGACCATCGAAGACGGCATCTTGGACGGCGGCTGGGGCGAGCGCGTCGCGTGCCATCTGGCATGCACGCCGTTGCGCACGCGCACCTTCGGCATCGCCAAGGGCTTCCCCGACCGCTACGACCCCAACGAGCTGCTCGCGCAGAACGGCATGACGGTCGAGAACATGGCTGCCGAAGCCGTAAGACTGTTAAACGAGTAGAGAAACCTCCGCAACGGCAAGCGCCCTTGCGGAGGTTTTTGTTTTCACGAATCGATTATCTCAATCTGTAACAGTTAGGGGCCAAATCCTCGTCTAACTGTTACAGATCGAGACATTCGAATTCCCCTGAAGAGAAAATCTCAATCTGTAACAGTTACTCGTCAAAAACGGCTGCAGATGTTACAGATTGAGACAAAGCAGCAAGGTAGTTAGCAATAGCTCTGCTTGAGGATCTCGACAACGTCGGGCTCGGTCAGGGAAACCGGGTCATGGCCGAACAGCGCGGCGTTGGTCGTCACGGCATTGTGCGCGATTGCGGGCAGCTCTTCGGCCGTAATTCCCCACTCGCTCATGGCAAGGTTGGCCACATGGCAAGCCTCCATCAGGCGCGTGAGCTCAATTACAAAATCGTGCGGATCATCCGCGGCAACATTGCCCATCAAGCGTGCCATGTCGATATAGCGCTCGGGCGCGGCACCGTGATCGATCATCCACGTGTGGTAGGCGCGCGCGATCATAATGAGGCCGGCGCCGTGCGGCAGGTCGTGATGATGCGCGCTCATGCCATGCTCAAGGCCGTGGCATCCCGCGCAGCCCGAGCACACCATGGCATAGCCGCCGAGTGTGTTGGCAAAAGCGAGCTCGGCGCGAGCATCCAGGTCGTCGCCGCTGTTCACGCATGCAGCCAGCGAAGCCGCGGCGCGTCGGATACCCTCGCGGCAAACCATGTCGCCCATGGGCGTGTTGGTATTGGCGATATAGCACTCAACGTTGTGGAACAGGGCGTCGAAACCCTGATAGGCGGTCAGGCGCGACGGAACGCTCACCATAAGCTCGGGGTCGACGACCGAAAGCACCGGGAACAGGCGCGGGTCGCCCAGGCGAAGCTTCTCGTCGTTCTCCTCGCACGAGATCACGCCACCCGCATCGGCCTCCGAGCCGGTGCCGGCCGTCGTGGTCACGCACACCAGCGGCAGCGGATCGTTAGGAATGGGCAGCCCAAGCGCGGTGCCGCCGTTCACAAAGTCCCAAATGTCGCCAGGGCGCTCGTTGCCCTCGGCATCCGTATGCGGGTTTGCCGCCACCGCGCAGATGCCCTTGCTGCCGTCCATAACCGAGCCGCCGCCGAGCGCCAGCACAAAGTCGCAGCCATGGGTGCGCGCCATCCAGCCACCCGCGTTGACGGTTTCGCGCAGTGGGTTGGGCTCAATGCGGTCGAACAGCTCGTGTGCCACGCCGGCGCGGTCGAGCTCGGCCTCCACGCGCTGCAGATATCCAAAGCGCTTGACCGAATTGCCGCCCGTTGTGACGATGAGTGCCTTGGCACCGGGAAGCTTCTCTGCGCCCAGCTCGCTCAGCTTGCCCGCGCCAAACAGCACCTTAGTCGGCGCGAAGAATGTATAGCCATTCATGCAACGATCTCCTCACGTATATATGCGTCGTGTTGCCGCCATTATAGCGACCGCCGTGCGCAGCCGCCCCGGCCGCAAGCT
>CAKUHM010000361.1 GCA_934655835.1 uncultured Collinsella sp.
TGACGGCGGTAGCGATCTGGGCGTACGCAGTGGGCGCAAGCTCGGCATAGCGCGGCGCAACCTCGGCGAGGGCGACCGGCGTGGTCATGGCCGTACCGGCGATGGTGGAACAGGCAACAGCAGCCTTGCCGTTGCCGCCGCACAGGCGCTCAAAGGCAAAGGTGATGGGACCGACGATAAAGAGCGTGATGAGACCCAGCAGGATGCCCGAGATGCCGCCGGTGATGAAGCTCGACAGGCTCATGGACGCACCGAGCTGAAAACCGATGACGGCAATTGCGGGATTGGTGCCGGGGACCAGCAGGTTCTTGATGAACGGGAACAGGTTGCCCAGGACCATACCGATAACAAGCGGCAGGATAGAACCAACGATGGTGCCCAGCGGGATATTAGCGAGACCCGAGACACCGAGGATGATCATCGTGACGGCGGGGCCGGCCGTAAAGAACAGGATGCCCACGGCGCCTTGCTCGGACTCGTCGCCGAACTCGCCCATGATGCCCGTATAGAGCGCCATGTTGCAGAACGTGATGCCGCCGATGATGGACACCGAGCTGAGGCCAAGGAAGTTGTCGTTAAAGAAATACGCCACGCCCAAGCCGAGAACCGCCGCGACGACAAGCTTGGGAATCAGCACGACGATGCCGGTCTTGATGGCGCCCGGCGTGGACTTAAAGCTGATACCGGCGCCCACGAAAAGCAGAATCGCGGCAACGATGGTGTTGGAGCCGCCACGGCAGGCAGCCGTAAAGAAGCCGCCGATCTCAAAGACCTGCGGGCAGAAGGTGTTGAGCAAAAGGCCGACGATCATGGGATAGATCATGATGTCGCCAGGAATGCGCGGGACCTTGAATTTCTTTTGCTCGCTGTTGGTTGCTTCCTGTGCCATGAAACCCCCATTTCCGCTGACGGGGAACAAAAGCCCACGTCATGCTTTGCTACAGTAAAGTCTGACCATGGTACCAGAAGAAGCAGACCAGCTCGATGAGAAATTCGATTCGTTGGACAGGGGCGCTAAACGTGCCCCGCTCTTATATGAGGCTCAAAACGATATAGAACACGATGCCCGAAACACAGCACCACAGCATCGATTTTGTCTTGACCGCCACGGCCACGACGCCGGCAGCCGCAATCCAGGAAACCAAGGCAGGCCAGGGTCCCGCGTCGAACGCGCCGGGGCTCACCAAGTCGTTGGCGACCAGCGCGGCAAAGGCAGCGGGCGGGATATAACCCAGGGCCTCGGTAATGCGGGGCGACAGCGTTCTCCCGCGCAAGGCAAACGCCGGCGCGATGCGAAAGAACGCGATAGCAGCCCACGACGACAGCCACAAAACCAAGAACTCGTTAACGGGCATCGCGGGCACCTCTTCCGTCTAACACAGCATCGCACGCCAGCGCAATGGCAATGCCGACCACGACGCTTGCCGGCACGGCAATATTCGTGAGGCCCAAGAACTTGCATACGACGACGGACACCGCGCCCGAAACCGCCGCGACAACGTTGCCGCGCGACAGCCGCTGCGAAAAGAGCAGACAGATAAAGAGCGACGTGCAGACGAAACTCGCAATAGCGGTGGGAGCATCGACAACGGCACCGACGATGGCACCCATCGTGCACGAAGCGCCCCATGTCGCGATGAGGATCACGTTGAGCACGAAGGATTCGCGCGGGCCCCAATCCTCCCCCTCAACCAGCTTGGCAAGCGAGATGCCGTATGCCTCCTCGGTGAGCGTCGCGGCAACAGCCAGCGTCTGACGCTT
>CAKUHM010000362.1 GCA_934655835.1 uncultured Collinsella sp.
TGGCCCTCGAGGCCATGCGTCCCCTCCACGACCCCGCCTTCCACGCCATCGAGGACGCCCTGGGCGAGATCGCCCCCATCCGCCGCGCCTCATTGCGCTTTGGCAAATATTCCTCGCGCTACAATGAGATTCTCGCGGGACGCGCCACCAATATCTTCGACTGCAATATGGCATCGGGTTCCCTCATGGACATTGGCGTCTACACCGTCGAGCCCATGGTCGAGATTTTCGGCATGCCCTCCGGCCTTACGAGCATGGCTACTCTGCTCGACCCCGCCACGCGACAGCTCACGCACGGCCCCATCGACGGCTGCGGTTCCATCCTCGCCAGCTACGGCGGTGGCCGTATCTCCGTCGAGCTCGCGCACTCCAAAATAACGAATGACCTGCTGCCCTCGCAGATCGAAGGCGAGCGTGGCACTATCCAGATCGACCATCTGTCCACGCCCCGCAACGTCCGCATCGACTATCGCGGCGATGTCGTACGCGGCTCGGCGACCGAGGCACCGCGCGAACAGGGCGACAACGGCCGCGTGCTCGACCTGCCCAAATCGAGCAACACTATGGAATACGAACTCACAGACTTTATCACCGCCATCGACGGCGTTCATCACGTTAAAGATGAGATTTGGGAAACGCCGGCAGGACGCCACGAGCTCGGACACTACCGCGATGTCACGCTCGTGTCGCTGCGCATCATGGATGCCGTGCGCCAGCAGGCCGGCATAACCTTCCCGGCCGACTCTAACAAGCAGGCATAGCGATGAGTTTTTTCGACAAGCTTTTCTCGGGCGTCGCCGGCGGCGGCCGCGAACCCCAAAAGCCATCTGGCGTCGAGCTCGAGCTGCGCCGTAGGCTCACCGTGCTCGCAAGCGACGAAGCCACTCAAGACGCCCCGCAGCGCTATTTCCTGCGGTGGGAAGGGCAGGTCCAGGGCGTCGGTTTCCGCTTCACCAATACCAACCTCGCGCAGGTGCGCTCCCTCACCGGCTGGGTGCGCAATATGGAAGACGGCTCGGTTGAGATGGAGCTACAAGGCACGCCGGCAAACATCGTGTCTCATCTCGAGGCGCTTCATGCCTCCTACGAGCGCATGGGGACACGTTTTCGCCTTGTAGACGCCCAAACTCGCGCCCCGCTTGCCAACGAGGATGGTTTTAGCCCTTGCTATTAGTATTGTGTGCTAAATAAGGTATCATTTGCTTCATACCGTTTACAGAAAAGAGGCGAGGCGCATGGCGGTGCAAAGAAGGAATACCAGGCAGCGAAAGCTGGTTCTTGACGCTGTGCGCCAAAGCTATAACCATCCCACCGCCGACGAAATCTACAACGTCGTGCGCGCACAGGATGACAAAATCAGCCGCGGTACGGTCTACCGCAATCTCAATCTCTTGGCCGACGCCGGCGAGATCCTCTCCATCAAGACGCCGGGCGGCAGCCGCTTCGATCGCACGATCGAGCCGCATGCGCATATCATCTGCACCTCGTGCAGCCGCGTCATCGACGTACCGCTCCCCTTCGATGCCCAGCTCGACGCCAAGGCGTCCGAGCAAATCGGCTGGCACGTCACGTCGCACTACACCATCTTCGAGGGTCTCTGCCCCGACTGCCGGTAGATGTTTGGGGCATGCCTACTCAGCAAGTAGACGACGCAGCTCTTCTTCGACCGTGCGCGTGTAGCGGACACGGTCGTTGATGCCGCGCATGGTGGGGTTGCAGCTCTCCATCAGATAGGGATGGCCCACGACGTTGAGCATG
>CAKUHM010000363.1 GCA_934655835.1 uncultured Collinsella sp.
TTGCCCATGCGTTGATGGATACGCCATGCGAGTGCTTCCATCGCTTCCATGTCGCAAAGCATCTCGTTGTTGACGGTCGCGACCTCAATCCCCATGGCCAAAAAGCCCGTGTTACGTTTTTCGTCGTGGATGCGTCCGCTTCGAGAGCCATGACCCAGCTCACCGTTATATTCCAGGTCAAACCGGGCTGCTTCCTGGTACGCATCGCAAATCGCATGGGGCATTCCCGAGATTGCCTGCGCACGATCGTTGAACTCGATTTTGTAGTCGGTCTTAAAAGGACCACAGGAAAATCCGCCATAGGAAAACGGAAGTGAAAACATGGCGAGCATGATGCACTCCATGGGTGAGCGCAGGTTTTCCGACAGATACGGACACAAACGCCGCAGTTGTTTGGCCGCACTCCCCTTGCATACCGCGAGATAGTCCATCAGCCGTTCGGGCGTCAGCACCGGCTCGACTTCAAAGTAGCCCACGTCTGGTGGCTGGTCCTTGTCCTTTGCAAGTTTGTTCGCAACAGGCGAGCTGTAGGGAGGCAGAAACTTGCCGCGATCGCTGAGGGAAATCTTGGAGCATAGCTCCTGGGCCAGGGCAAATGCTTGGATACAGCCGACTTCGCGCTCGACGGCAACGCAGAGGGCCTCGGGAGACAGACTGTATACCCCCGGCTCTACCTCTAGAATCGAGCCGGCCGGCAACCCCGCGGAGCAGACAGACCAACTTACACCAGGCATGCGGCGGCGCTGCGCTGCGGACCCCACTAGCAGGCACAAGTCTTCTTGCACCTCGCCGCTTTTGGCCCCGATCCGCACCAGATCGGGAAGATAGATGTCCTCGGCCGAGGGCGATGATGTGCGCAGCACACGGCGCTCCTCCTCGGGCTCGAGGTCCTTCCAGCCGATGTAGCCCATCTGCCGGCGCTCGGCGCGCATCATGCGCAGCGCCGAAGCGCCCGTCAGGATTACGGACGCCGCGAGCTGCTCTTTCGTCAACTTGCTGCGCTGCTTGATTTTTACCGCCACATGAACCACCCCTACCAAACGCGTGCGATAGCGAGGCCATCGACGGCCGCGGCACCGGCGCGCTTGAGTTCTGCTGAAGCCGCCGCCATCGTCGCGCCCGTGGTAATAACGTCGTCGATGAGCAGCAGGCGGCGGCCCCGCACGTCCTCGACTGTCTCGTACATGCCCCGGGCGCGCTCTCGGCGCTCCTCGCGACCGAGTTCACGTTGGTCGCCATGACCGTACTTAACGAGGGCATCGAGCAGCGGCACACCCGACAGCTCGCAAAATGGATGCGCAATGGCCTCCATGTGATCAAAGCCGCGCCGCCGAAACGCCGCCGCTGTCGCAGGCACAAACACCACCGCGTCCGCACCGGACAGCACGCCGCCATAGCGATCGGGAGCTGCGACCTGCGCATGCAGGGCGGTGTCGTATAGCAGCTCTGCCAGATACGGAGCCAAGCGTCGCTCGCCCGCGTCTTTGTACGCTTTAATGATGCGCGGCAGCGGATGCGCATAGACGGCGCACGCCAGGCACCGATCGAGCGCATCGGCCATTGCCGAGGACGCACCCTCGACCGAGCACTCGGTGCACAGCAGGTCTCCAAACGGGGCGCCGCATCGAGTGCAGCTATGACGCGGATCGATAAGCGTTAGTGCCGCCAGACAGTCCTGGCAAATAAGCGCGCCGGCGCGCTCGCAGCCGGCGCATCGCGTGGGCGACAACGCCTCAAGCGCCTC
>CAKUHM010000364.1 GCA_934655835.1 uncultured Collinsella sp.
AGGCCATCCCGACTACAAAATAGTTTCGGGCGAAGTCCTTTTGGACGGCGAAAACATCGTCGGTCTTGCCCCCGACCTTTCGGTCATTGACATGCTGCGCGTCAAGGCCATCTCGATGCCAGTCGGTCAACACTGCGGAATATATTTTCACATGCTCCAGCAGACGCGTCTCGTCGTCGTAA
The DNA here is from genome assembly GCA_934655835.1 of uncultured Collinsella sp. The sequence goes on from CAKUHM010000364.1 coordinate 183, forward strand.
CGCATGGTGTCCATGAGCGAGCCCTTGCGCGCCACACGGTAGTCATACAATTTGTTCGAAATCAGCGTTGTTTTTCGCGAACGACCATATATCGCCATTTCGAAAACTTGATCTTCACCATAGCTGATAGATTCATCGAACTGAATAGCGTTATTCGCCAGAAAATCACGTCTGCAGGCAGTCCGCCACACAAAGGGACGCGAATCCTCTTTAAACAATAATTCGAAACTATATCCATGAAAAGAAACGTCCCGTGGACTCAAAACCCGGTTAAGCCACGGATACCCCGCCTCTAACGGATACGGGTTAGCGCCAAAGGTCAAAACGTCACAGTCCTCACGCTCAAAGGCATCGACGATCACGCGGCATGCATCGGACGTAAACCGGTCGTCGGAATCCAAGAACGCGACAATAGGTGCCGTGGACGCGGCGATACCCGCGTTGCGCGCGCTCGACAGACCACCGTTCTCCTTATCGACCAGAGTAAAGCGCGCGTCCTTTTCGCAGAAGGCAGCCGCGATGTCGCGCGAGCCATCCGGCGAGCCATCGTTGACCAGCACGCCCTCCCAATCGGGCATGTCCTGCGCAAGCAGGGAGTCCAGGCACCATGCCAGGCACTCCTCCACCTTATAGATGGGGACGACAACAGAAATCTTAGGGGTAGCCATGGTCACGCGCTCCTACTGTGCCGCCGGCACGTCGTCGGGATGTGGGTTATCGCCGTAGGTGCGCTGATACGTCAGCACACGCCAGACCAGCGGCAGGCCGCCGATCTTAAAGTAGTGCTTAAACGTATTGAGCTTGCCCGGCTTCTTAAAGTCAAAGCGCGAATCGATGTAGGCACGGGGTGATTTGACCATCAGGCGCAGATCAGTCTCGCCGCGCGGGTCGAACAGTGACAGGTCAAAGCGGCCGGCGTCCCAATCGGCCTTGAGCTCGGGCGAGGCCTTCTCCCAAAACTGCTCGCGCAGCTCATCGATCAGGCGCTCGTCATTCCAACGATAGGTATCGACCTTCATGCGCATTAAAATGCCCTGAAGCTGAACCTTAAGCTCGGGGCGCTCGTCCAAAAAGAGCTGCATCTCGGCATATTCGTCGCACACGCAAAACACCTTATTGGGCGAATTAACGGAGCTCTTCTCGTTATCCTGGCGATAGCACAAAATGGTGTCCGCAATAAACGCGGCACGCTCGGCGCACGCCCAGACCTTAAAGTTAAAGCCCGCGTCCTGATACGATGCCCCCGGCGTGGGAAGAAAACGAATCTGGTTGTCGTTGAGAAACTCGCGGCGATAGATGGCAGACCAAATGGAAGGCTTGCGGTAGAAGATGCCCGGGCGATCGACGGGGCGATACGCCGCACCCGTCATATGCTCGTCGATAATCCCAAAGAGCTCGCGGCGCTCGCTGGGCGTGGACCAATACAAATAGAAATCGCCTTTAACCACATCGGCATGCTCGGCGTCTGCCTTGGCAACCAACTTTTGGAGCGAGTCCTCAAACATAAAGTCATCGGACTCCAGGATGCCCACGTACTCGCCGCGGGCCATCTCCAG
>CAKUHM010000365.1 GCA_934655835.1 uncultured Collinsella sp.
TGTCGGTGCTACTCTCTGCCCGCACCGGCATCCAAACGCTCGTGATCTTGGGTCTGTTTGCGGTGGTGTGCGTGTTGCTGGCCGTGGTTCCGAGCCGCTCCAAGCGCGTCGGCAGCCGTTTCTTTGCGTTTGTCGAGGAGCGCGCCGACACCACATCGCAGACCTTCGTACGCCTGACGGTGCTCATCCTGGTCACGCTCGTGGCGTTCTCGGCCATCTTCGATCTCGACATCGTGTTGGGCTCCTTTGCCGCCGGCTTTGTCCTGCGCTATATCATCCCCGAGGGCAATCACACGCTCGAGACCAAGCTCGATGGACTGGCATATGGCTTTTTGATCCCCGTATTCTTTACCGTGTCGGGCGCAAAGATCGACCTGACGGCCGTCGCATCGCGCCCCGGGCTGCTCGTGGGCTTTATCGTGGCGCTGCTCATCATCCGCGCCGTGCCCATTCTTGTCTCTATGAGCATCTGCCCCGAGACGCGCGATGTCTCGGCGTATGGCCGCATTACCGTGGCCCTGTACTGCACCACGGCGCTGCCGATCATCGTTGCCGTGACGAGCGTTGCCGTCAACGCCGGCGCGCTGTCGCAAGACATTGCCTCGGTCATGGTTGCCGCCGGTGCCATCACGGTGTTCTTGATGCCGCTGCTCGCGCAGCTCTTCTACCGTGTGGTCGATGCCGCGCCGGTTGCCGCCGTGGCAGAAGTTGCCGAGCATCCTTCCGATGCGCTCGATATTCTGCGCGCCCATCACGACCTGGCGAGCCTGCTCGCACGAGAGCACGAGCTGCTGACCTCGCATGGCCATGGTCGCGTATTCGAGGGCCTGCCTACGCTCGATACGATTGCCGAGCGTCTTTCCGCCGAGGCGGCGAGTGGCCACATCGATGCCCGAATCGTGGACGCGGCGCACCTGCTTGCCGACAAGACCTATGGAGACGAGGTCGACCCGTCCGAGCTGACTCCGCGCGAGCGTCGCCGCCTGGAGCGCGCCAAGCTCGCCGTGCGCGAATACCGCCGCCGCATGCTGGAACTCTACGCAAGAGAAGAAGCCGAGGACGACGACGGCAAGTAGTCGATACCGGCGCTGAGGCGGCATTCCAGTTTGATGGGCAGGCTCGAAACGGAATGCGGTTTCCGCATCGACCTCCGTTGGGAAAGTGTGTCCCAGTTCGAAGGCTCAGAATGGGACACGCTTTCCGGAACAAGGCCCTTTGGGAAACTGCATCCCAGAATAGACGCTCAGAACGGGACACAGTTTCCGCTAGAGGCCCGTTGCGGAAAGTGCGTCCCAGAATCCGCGTCCAAAACGGGACACAGTTTCCCAAACGGGCCTCTTTGGGAAACTGTGTCCCGTTCTGGGTTAGAAAACTGGGATACGGTTTCCGTCCAAATTAAGGAAGGCGCGCTGCCTGCATCGATCGCAGGCAGCGCGCCTTTTGCGTAGAGCTCTGTTGAAGGACGAGGCCGAAGCCCGCTGCCCTTTAGGAGCGGGCAGCTCCGTCGACGGGGAGGATGGCGCCCGTAACGTAGGCCGCCATATCGCTTGCCAGGAAGACGAAGGCGTTGGCGACGTCCTCGGGCTCGCCCATGCGGCCGAGCGGAATGGTGGCAACGATGGGCTTGATGACCTCTTCGGGCAGGTTGGCAACCATGTCGGTCTTGGTCACGCCGGGGGCGACGGCATTGACGCGAATGCCCATGGGGGCGAGCTCGCGCGAGAGCGACTGGAC
>CAKUHM010000366.1 GCA_934655835.1 uncultured Collinsella sp.
CTGTGGTTGACGAAGAACGTGAACGTCGGCGGGTTGACGCCCGTCTGGGTCACGTAGTGCATGCGCAGGCGGCGCTTGCCGTCCACCACGGTATGACCGAACTCGCGCAGGTCGGTGAGGAACGTGTTGAGGCGCGAGGTGCTAATCTTCTGCGAGCGCGTCTTTTCGGCGGCGTCTACCATTGCCCAGATCTTCTCGACGCTGCGGCCAGTGAGGGCAGAGATGCGCAGGTACTGAGCCCAGGGAGCCATGACGCCCAGACGGCGGTCGACGGTCTCCATGCAGGCCTCGCGCTTGCGGTCGTCGTCGAGCAGGTCCCACTTGTTGAGCAGCACGACGACGGCGCAGCCGCGCTCGATGGCCAAGCCCATGACCTTCTGGTCCTGCTCGGTAACGCCCACGGAGGCGTCGACGACGAGCAGCGCCACGTCGGCGCGGTCGATGGCGCGCAGGCCGCGGACCATGGAGTAGTACTCGATGTTCTCGTACACGGTGCTCTTTTTGCGGATGCCCGCGGTGTCGACCATGCGGTAGTGCTTGCCGTTGCGCTCGACGACGGTGTCGATGGCGTCGCGCGTGGTGCCGGCAATGTTGGACACGATGGAGCGGTCGGCGCCCAGGATGCGGTTGAACAGCGAGGACTTACCGGCGTTGGGGCGGCCGATGATGGCGACGTTCAGCGCGTCGGGGAACTCATCGGCGACCTCGTCCTCTTCCTCCGGAAGCAGGGCCACGATATCGTCGAGCAGGTCGCCCGTGCCATGACCATGCAGGGCCGAGAGCGGCGTGGGCTCACCGATGCCGAGCGAATAGAACTCCCAGATGCTGTCGTTCTCGCGATCGGGGTTGTCGAGCTTGTTCACCAGCAGAAAGACCGGCTTGTCGCAGCGCTTGAGCATGCGAGCGACCGACTCGTCCTCCTCGGTGACGCCGGTGCGGCCGTCGACCACAAACAGGATGACGGCGGCTTCCTCGGCGGCGGCTAGGGCCTGGTCGCGAATGGACGTGGCGAAGACGTCATCGCTCTTGAGCGGCTCGATGCCGCCCGTGTCGACGATGGTGAACTCGCGGCCGTTCCAATCGGCCGTGTGGTACGAGCGGTCGCGCGTGACGCCGCGGGACTCGTGGACGATGGCGTCCGAGGTCTGGGCCAGGCGGTTAACGAGCGTGGACTTGCCCACGTTGGGGCGTCCGACGACGGCGACGATAGGTTTCATCTGCTCTCCTTTAATGGGTAGGGTCAGCGGAATTAGTAGAGTCTGCGGGCACAATGCCAAGGATGCGCTCCAGGGTATCGAGTAGCTCATGCGGCATGGTCGACACCACATGAACCTCGGCGCCGCGACTGGTAAGGCTTGCGAGTAAATCGTCACGATGATACTCGTCAAGCGTCATGCCGTCAGCGTTGAACATGAGCTTAGGCACAAAGAGCATAACCCCAGAGAGGTCCTGCGGCAGCTGCTCCAGAATGTCACACGCGACGATGAGGCCGGTCACGTCCACGTTGCCGCCAAAGTAGCGGTTCTTGATGGCTGTGACGGTGCCGCCGAGACCATGCGGCGACTCCACAAAGCGCGCCACGGTGTCTCGCGCGCTGGCGCCCGAGAGGCACAGCAGGCGCTGGTCGCAATCGGCGATGGCCTCGCGAACACGGGCCAGACGCTCGGCGTCTGCGGCAAGCACATCGTCCGTCTCGTCTAGATACGAGCG
>CAKUHM010000367.1 GCA_934655835.1 uncultured Collinsella sp.
GGATAGGGTTCCCGCAACTGCCGCCTTGGCGACGACCGCGGCCGCAAGGCTGGCAATTTCCATATGGTGTGCAAGACAGGATGCCGCTGCGCAGCCGATGCCGGTGACAGCGATGGCGGCGATTGCGGCAAGGTTTGAGCCCTGGTCGGCACGCTTGGCATGGGCATTGAGCAGTGCAGATGACGCCGCGGCAGTTGTCGCGACCAGCACAAAGGCAGCCCAAAGGAGCGGGTCTTCCAGCGCTGCGGCAACGTTACCGAGCCCCAGCACGCCTCCGGCTGAAAGCGCGACCGTGGCCAGACGGGCAAAAAGCACGCCCATGCCCGTTGCCGCGGCGGCGCTTGCCGGGCCGAGCCAAAATGACGCGACGCCGGCGGCGACCCCAGCTGCCAGGAAGGTATTGCCAGTCAGACAGCCAAGCGCGAGTGCACAGGTGAGCGCGGCGCTCGCGGCAGCCTCGGTGCGACCCCAGGCGATCCACCAACCGGACATGGCAGCGGCAAAGATCACCGCGACGGGCAACATCGACAGGATGCCCTGCGCCTGCATGGTGGCGTTTGCCATGAGCACCAAAAAGCCCACGGCCGAGATGGCCGAGCCAATCTGCGGTGCCAAGCCGGCTGCCGCGCCAATAGCGATAGCTGCGACGACCAACCCGGGAAGCGCCGCGACCCCGGCCGTTTGCATCAGCAAAAAGCTAAAGGTACCGCACGTTAGCGCCGAGATAGCGCGCATGGTGTAGTCGCGCGCATGGCTCCAGCGCGTGCCCGCCCAGCCGAGTGCGGGGTCGACCTCGATGGCGTCGTCCTCGTAGTGCGACGGCTCGATATCGTTGAGCTCCTGCTCGTCATCCGAAAGCTCGCTAACCATTTGCTCCAGACTGCGACGGCCCTCGCGCACGCTGCCCAGACCGGCAAGGAGCTGGTCGCAAAATGCCTCGATGCTGTTGGGGCGGTCTTGCGGCATGGGGGAGAGGGCGCTCATGAGCGCAGCCTCGGCTCCCGGGGGAAAGTGTGGTATCAGCTCGCTGGGATAGGTGGCGCCGCCGATGATGCGGTCGAGCGAGTCAGCGGGCGTGGCCGCTATAAAGGGGACGCTGCCGCACAAGCCCTCATAGATAACGCAGGCAAGGGCAAAGACATCGGCGCGTTCGTTGACCGTGCCGGTCTCGATATCGAGCTGCTCGGGCGGCATGTAGCCGATGGTGCCGCCGCGCGAGCCGCCAAAGCCACCGGCGGACGACAGTCGCGCCATGCCAAAGTCGGTGAGCTTTACATTGCCCGAGTGGTCGATGAGCACGTTGGCGGGCTTAATGTCCAGGTGGAGTACGCCATTGCTATGGGCGAAGGCGAGCGCCTGACCCAGGGCATCGGCAATGGCCGCGGCCTCGTCAAAGGTGAGCGAGTGGCCGTCCACGCGATGCAAAAACTCGGCCAACGACATACCGTCGACATACTCCATGACCAAGTAGGCATAGGCGGTGTCGTGCGTAAAGTCGATGACCTGCACGATATTGGGATGTTGAAGCATGGCGGCAGTGTGCGCCTCGCGCAGGACATCCATGATGTCGCTGGCGGGCATGCCGGCGCCGTTGATAAGGGGGATGCGCTTGATGGCGACGCGGCGGCGCAGGTGCGTGTCGCGGCAAATCTCGATGGAGCCAAAACCGCCGGTCGCAAGTGTCTCGAGCGGCTGGTACCGCTTGAGCAG
>CAKUHM010000368.1 GCA_934655835.1 uncultured Collinsella sp.
CTGTCCTGCAGCCAATCCTGCATGGTGGCGGCAATGGTCTCGAGCGTACGGCCGTGGAAACCGCCGCGCATGCACACGATGGTATTGCCGCCGTTACCGGCCCGCTTGGCGTACAGACGTGCGAGTTTCATCGAGCCCTCGTTAGCCTCGGCGCCGGAGTTGGCAAAGAACGTCTCCCACACCTGCTCGTCCGCAGCAGGAGCACCGAGCGCGGCGGCCGTGGTCTCATCGCCAGCGGCAATGGCATCGGCAAGCACGCGCGCACCATCCACGTCGTCGTTAGCAAGCTTGGACAGCAGCGCCGCGACCTGGCCGCGCTGCTCAATGTAGAAGTAATTGGAGACATGCATGAGCTTTTTGGTTTGTGCCTCGAGCGCCGAGAGCACAGCAGGGTTGCCATGGCCCAAGCTGCACACACCGATACCAGCAAGAAAGTCGAGATACTCGCGGCCATCGTCGCCGGTGAGCTTCATGCCGTGACCCTCGACAAACTCGACCGGAGAGCGGCCAAAGGTATGCATGACGTAATGGGATTCGAGCGATTGTTGAGCTGCAAGTGACATGGGATGCCTTTCGTTGGGCGCCAGATGGCGCGGGCTATGGGTGTAGATATGCGACGATTGCGGACAGGCTAAACGGTCTGGAGCTTCTCGACCTCGTCGAGGTTCTCGGCCAGGCGCGCCGCAAAAGTCGAAAGCGGGTGCGGATGCGTATCGAACTCGTAGGCCGTCTCGGTGGAATGGATCACGGTACCGACGCCGGCATCGGTCAGCAGCTCCAGCAGCAGCGAATGCGGCGTGGTGCCGTTGATGATGTGAGCGCGAAAAACGCCGCCGGCAAGCGCATCGACGGCCGCGCGCAGCTTGGGAATCATGCCCTTATCGACCTCGCCGCCGTAGAGCATCTCATTGACCTCGTCGAGCGTCAGGTTGGAGATAAGCGAATCCTTGTCGCTAAAGTCCTTGTACAGGCCGTCGACATCGGTCAAGAAGATCGCCTTGTGCGCATGGAGCGCCGCCGCAACGGCACCGGCGGCGGTATCGGCGTTGATGTTGAAGAAGCCGCCGTCCTCCCCCGCCGCAACCGTGGCGATAACGGGAATGTACTCGCTATCGAGTAGGCGCTCGATATAGTCGGTGCTGACGTGCGTGACCTTGCCCACGCGACCGAGCTCGGGGTCGAGCGGCTCGGCGATAAGCGTGCCGGCATCGCTGCCGGACACGCCCACGGCAAGGTTGCCGTGGTGGTTGAGTGCCGCGACCAGCTCCTGGTTGACCTTACCGCCCAGCACTTCGCGCACGATATCCATGGTCGCCGGCGTGGTCACGCGCTGCCCGTTCTTAAACTCGACGGGGATGTCGTAGTGGCTGAGCGCCTCGTTGATGGCCTTGCCGCCACCGTGCACGATAACAGGGCGCATGCCGATAATCTTGAGCAGCACGATGTCGCTCATCACGTCGCGGCGCAGCTGCTCGTCGACCATGGCGGCTCCGCCATATTTGATAACAACCGTCTTGCCGGTCAGGTTCTTAATCCACGGCAGCGCCTCGAACAGCAGCTGCGCGGTTGCTTCGTTGGATTCGCTCGAACGACAATCGCGTGCGAATTTCATAATCTGCCTCGTCTTTCGTATCGCTATCGCGCCGTGCTCCGCTGTCTGCAATCGCGGCAAGATGCACAGCGTGCCTGGAATCTAGGAACGGTAGTC
>CAKUHM010000369.1 GCA_934655835.1 uncultured Collinsella sp.
CGCCAGAGGACCTGCCCGACGAGGAGTTGCTCTACGACCTCGCCGATCTGTTCAAGGTCTTCAGCGACACCACGCGCATCAAGATCCTCTATGCCCTCATGGGTCGCGAGCTGTGCGTGGCAGACATCGCCGAAGCGACCGAGACCTCGCAATCCGCAGTGTCGCACCAGCTACGCACGCTCAAGCAGTCGCACCTGGTCAAGTTCCGCCGCGACGGCCGCAACATCCTCTACTCGCTCGCCGACGACCACGTCTACACCATGCTCAACCAGGGCATGAGCCATATCTGCGAATAGCATCCAACCACAGCAACAGCGCGGCCGGCACCCAGGCCGCTAACACAGGGAAAGGAACCCATCATGAAAAAGCAGTTCAAGCTCGATGAGATCGACTGCGCCAACTGCGCGCGCGAGCTTCAGGACGAGCTGGCCAAGCTCGAGGGCGTCAAATCCGTGTCCGTCAACTTTATGACCCAGAAGCTAACGCTCGAGGCCGATGATGCCGAGTTCGACGAGGTCCTGGACCGCGTCGTGGAGTTCACCGCCGACGCCGAGCCGGACTGCGAGATTATTCTCTAGCCCAGGTTTACGCTGACCTGCAAGGCCGCGCTTGCCGCGGCCTTTGCTCGCGATATTATATGAGCGAGTGTTCACACATTCAAATGGGAGGTTTGAATCATGGCGACCGCCGACCCCAAAAAGAAAAAGAAGAAGCACAAGAAGAAAGAGTCCCTCGAGCATAAACGCAATCGCATCCTGGTCGCGCTGGGCATCTTTGCCGTGGTGTACGCCCTAGAGGAGCTTGGCGTCCTGGCCACAACGTTCGGCGAGCCGGGCGACATCTACGCCAGCTTCGTGCTGTTCCTCGTACCGTTTTTAATCGGCGGCTATGACGTCCTTCAAAAGGCGTTTAACAACATCCGCCGCGGCAAGGCCTTCGACGAAAGCTTCCTCATGGTCGTCGCAACCATCGGCGCGTTTGCCATGGTACTCTTCCCCGACGCCGACCCGCACATGGCCGAAGGCGCCGCCGTCATGCTGTTCTACCAGGTCGGCGAGCTGTTCCAGGCCTACGCCGTGGGCAAGAGCCGCAAGTCGATCAGCGCCATGATGGACATCGCGCCCGATTACGCCAACGTCGAGCAGCCCGACGGCACGCTCGAGCAGGTCTTCCCCGATGACATTGCCGTCGGCACCGTGATCGTCGTCAAGCCCGGCGAGCGTGTGGCCATCGACGGCGTCATCGTCGACGGCGAGACGCAGCTCGACACCGCCGCCCTCACCGGCGAATCGGTCCCCCGCCCCGCCAAGTCCGGCGACGATATCATCAGCGGCTGCATCAACATGACGGGCCTCATCCGCGTGCGCACCACCAAGCCGTTTGGTGAGTCCACCGTCAGCCGTATCCTGGAACTCGTGGAAAACACCAGCGAAAAGAAGGCGCGCACCGAGAACTTCATCACGCGCTTCGCACGCGTCTACACGCCCGCCGTCACCGGCGCCGCAGCGGTGCTCGCACTTGGCGGCGGCTTGGTCACCGGTACCTGGTCCGACTGGATCCTGCGCGGTCTGACCTTCCTGGTCGTCAGCTGCCCGTGCGCGCTGGTGATCAGCGTGCCGCTGAGCTTCTTTGGCGGCATTGGCGGTGCGTCCAAGCTGGGCGTTCTCATCAAGGGCTCCAACTAC
>CAKUHM010000370.1 GCA_934655835.1 uncultured Collinsella sp.
GACCCATACCGTGGTGCGCTTTTGCACCAGCTGGGCCACAACGCAGGAGGACATCGACGCGTTGGCAGCTGTCCTGTAGGTTGATGTGATGACGAGGGGCCGCCTTGCGTCTTGGTTTGGCGTAAGGCGGCCTTTGCTTTTGAGGGGGAAGGGTTTATGCCCGAGGAATCCGTGATATCCGAGCCGACGATTCGCCTGGCGACGCCCGATGACGCGCCGGCGTTGCTTGCCATTTACGAGCCGTATGTGCTCGAGACGGCGATTACCTGCGAATATGAGGTGCCGAGCGTTGAGGAGTTTGCCGGGCGCATTGCTCATACACTCGAGCGCTATCCGTATTTGGTGATGGAACTGGACGGGCGCCCAGTGGGTTATGCCTACGTGAGTGCACTCAACAGCCGCGAAGCCTATGACTGGTCGGTCGAGACGTCGATCTACCTGTCGCGCGATGTGCGCCATGGTGGACTGGGGCGCAAACTGCACGATACGCTCAAGCAATGCCTGGTCGCGATGGGCATTACCAACATGTGCGCGCTCATTGCCGTGCCGCACGATAAGGACGACGAGTACCTGACGCACAACAGCCAGGATTTCCATGCCCATATGGGCTATCGCCTGGTGGGCGCCTTCGACCGCTGCGCGCAAAAGTTCGGCCGCTGGTACGACATGTGCTGGATGGAGCTGGTCCTAGCCGAGCGCGTCCCCAACCAGCCCAAGCCAACCTGGTTCCCCGACCTCCTCGCCTAAAACCACCACATTGGGGACAGGCACCTTTGTGGTGGTTTTGGTGTTGCTTAGCCGATGGGTTCGGTGTATTTGGCGCGGTCGGTTCGTTGGATGCGCTTGGAGACGTGGAGCGGGCGGCCGTCGGTGTCGTAGACGTAGTCGGTGATAAGGATCAGCGCCTGGCCGCGCTCAACGTTGAGCAGGAATGCCTCGTTTTGCGAGGCATAGCACACCTCAAAGGTTTTGTGGCCCTGGGCCGGCGCGCGATGGAACTCTTGGCGCAGTGTGGCGTAGAGCGACCCGTTGATGTCGCGGTCGATGAGCGCTCCAAAGCTCGGCGGCAGATACGTGGTTTCCAAGCAGAGCGGCACGTCGTCCAGATAGCGCAGGCGGACGAGCTTGACGAGCTTGCTGCCCACGGCGGCATCAAAGAATTTGGCCACGCTGCCGGCTGCCTTGGCAAAGCCCGAGTCCACCGTGCGCGTAGTAGGCTTCATGCCTTGGCCCTCGACCTGCTTGGTGTAACTCGAGAACACCAGGTTGTTCTCGTGCACCTCGGGCGTGTCGGCCACAAAGGCGCCGCGCCCGCGCTCGGTGCGCACCAGACCCTCATCCACCAGTACCTTAAGCGCATGGCGCACGGTACTGCGCGAGAGCCCCGACCCGTCCATGAGCTCCATCTCGGATGGCAGCTTGTCTCCGCGTGCGTAGATGCCAGCGGCGATGCGGTCGCGCAGCGTGCCCGCCAGGCGCTCGTATTGGGCCAAGTTCTTTTTCGACGAAGTGCTCATGCGACCAACCTGTACCTAACTTGTATGCTTACCGAACCAAGCATGTATCTTATACGAGAACAAAACCGCTGGTAAATGATTTCTGAAAACCCTATCAGCAAAATTTCTAAGACAAATATAGCATACAACTAGTCGACATCGCAAAGACATGTATGTAAC
>CAKUHM010000371.1 GCA_934655835.1 uncultured Collinsella sp.
ACATTAGGTTGCACGTAGGGGTAGTCCTCCGAGACCACCTTGGCCACCTCGGGGCGCAGCATGTAGTTGATAAAGGCCAGCGCGTTGTCATAGTGCTTGGCGCCTTTGGGGATACACCAGTTATCGGTGCCGATACCGCACCCCTCGCTGGGAAACGCAACCTGGATCGCCGGGTTGTCGCGCTGCGCCAGGGCGATTTCTGCCGTCCAGATAATGCCGGCGATGCAATCGCCCGACACCAGCGCGTTGCGGGGGCTATCGGAGTCGTACAGCTTAAAGTTCGGTTTGAACTTCGCGGCCTGCTCGGCGATCTTAGCGATGCTCTCGTCGTCTTCCTCGTTGCCGGTAAGCCCCACCGTCATGCCGGCGACGGCAAGCACCTCGCGAAAATCGTTGAGGGTCACGATATTGCTGCGGAACTTCTCGTCGAGCATATCGGTAAAGCTCTCGGGCTTATCGACCTCATCCTCGTTGTAGGCGATGGCGGTGGCGCTGCCCATAAAGGGGATGGAATACTTATTGCCGGGATCGAACTCCTGGTCCATATACTGCGAACCGATATTGCCCTTGTTGGTGAGCACCGACAAGTCGAGCGGCTCCAGCAGCTCCTGCGCAATCAGGCTTTTGACCATATAGTCCGTGGGCTGCAGGATATCGTAGGTGCCTTCGTTTTCGGTCCTCACCTTGGCCAGCATGTCCTCGTTGGACGAGTACAGATACTGGTTGATGTGGATGCCCGTCTCTTTCTCAAAGCCCTCGAGCACCGAGTCGGGCACATATTCGGTCCAAATGAAGATGTTGAGCTCGTTGGGGTTGTCGGACTTTCCGCAACCCGTCAGACCACCCGCGGTGCCAGCCGCAAGGCCGGCAGCGGCCAGGCCCAGCGCCCCGCGTAAAAACTGTCGGCGCGAGATCTGCTGTCTGTGGAAGGCCTCCATCACATCGAAGTCACTCATGTCCTAGCGCCCCCTTTCCTGGCTCAGCTTGGCTGCGGCGCGGCGCTCGCGCCATTTGTCGATCATGCCGCTCTGGGTAATCACCACGATGGCGACCGTTCCCAGCAAAATCAGCGTGGACAGCGCGTTCACATCGGGCACCACGCCGCCCTTAATGGACTGCATCACCTTGAGCGGGAAGGTCAGGTCCTGGCCGTAGACAAAGTAGGACACCACGACGTCGTCGATCGAAAGCGTAAAGGACAGCAGCGCGCCGCCGGCAATGCCCGGAGCCAGCATGGGAAGCGTCACCTTAAAGAACGTGACCAGGCGGTTGGCACCCAGGTCCATGGACGCCTCCTCAAGCGACGGGTCGTAACCATCCAGACGAGCGCGGACGTTAAAGATCACAAAGCTCACGCAAAAGGTGACGTGCGCGATGATCAGGCCCACCATGCCGCGGGGTACACCGACCTTTACGTAGACCAGCAGCAGCGAGATGCCCATGACGATCTCGGGGATAACGACCGGGATGTACAGCAGGCTGTCGATCAGGTTGCGACCGGGAAACTTATAGCGATACAGGCCCACGGCGCCCAGCGTGCCCAGTGCGGTCGCCAGCACCGTCGTGGTGATAGCGAGCAGCATGGTGTTGCCAAAGCTCGCCAGCAGCGGACCGTTCTGGAACAGATGCACGTACCAGCGCAGGCTAAAGCCACCCCAGCTCAGATACGGCTTCT
>CAKUHM010000372.1 GCA_934655835.1 uncultured Collinsella sp.
CTAAAGTGGTTTTATATGTCTTGCGCTGCGGCGTTACCTCAGCTGGATAGAGGGTCTGACTACGAATCAGAACGTCATAGGTTCGAATCCTATACGCCGCACCAATTGAAATTGAAAGCCTCCGGCAACGGGGGCTTTTCTTTTATGGCAACACCGCATGGATTCGAACCTCGGTCGAGGCGCGGGCGTAAAGAAAACGCGGAGCGTTTTTAGCCCGCGGGCGAGCGCGCCGGCAGGCGGGCGAAGCCGGTGCGGATCCGCGAAGCGGATGCGCGGAATCCTATACGCCGCACCAATTGAAATTGAAAGCCTCCGGCAACGGGGGCTTTTCTTTTATGGCAGCACCGCATGGATTCGAACCTCGGTCGAGGCGCGGCCGTCTGAATTATCACTCCGTAAAATTTTTCCAAATTGTCGCTTGACCCATCGAGGGGTCACGTGCATAATAATCCGTGCGTTGCGGCGTTACCTCAGCTGGATAGAGGGTCTGACTACGAATCAGAACGTCATAGGTTCGAATCCTATACGCCGCACCAACTGAATTTTAAAGCCTCCGGTAACGGAGGCTTTTCTTATATGTCGACATACTTGAGAAGTTGCTTTTGCCGTGTTTGAAAGTATCGAGTCGATCGACTGCGTCAAATGAGTCAAAATCAAATTTGATAACTTTTTTCGAAAAATTGCTTGACCTTTATTCAGTCCCTGTGCATAATAATCAACAAGTCGCGGCGTTACCTCAGCTGGATAGAGGGTCTGACTACGAATCAGAACGTCATAGGTTCGAATCCTATACGCCGCACCAATTGAAATTGAAAGCCTCCGGCAACGGGGGCTTTTCTTTTATGGCAACACCGCATGGATTCGAACCTCGGTCGAGGCGCGGGCGTAAAGAAAACGCGGAGCGTTTTTAGCCCGCGGGCGAGCGCGCCGGCAGGCGGGCGAAGCCGGTGCGGATCCGCGCAGCGGATGCGCGGAATCCTATACGCCGCACCATTTGAGATTAAAGCTCCCGGCAACGGGGGCTTTTCTTTTACGCCAGCTTGAGTGCTTTCGTCCAAAGGGACGATTTCCTGTCGACTCGTGTAAGATTCCGAGTAGATGTCGCGACTTATTCGCGACCACTCCTTCTCAAGCGACCGATCAGGGTGATATTTCGTGGCAGAGCGTCCGACATACAAGCTCAGGTTTCTCGATCCCAAGAAGCGCTTTCCGGCGATGCCCGAGCAGCCTGCGGGACGCTCATATGGCGTGGTCTGGAAACTCTTTGGCGATGATCAGCATGAATCTTGTTATGTCGTCGAATTCGTTGGCAAAAGCCATGTGTCGCTTTTGGGCTACGTAAGCGTTTCGGGTGAGGTGTACAAGGTGGACCGCCCCGTTAGCGAGGCTCCGCTGCCCAACGATCCCGACATGGAACTGGTCCTTGACGAGTCGGACTCCGGTATTGGTGAGATTATGGTGAGGGGAGCAAACGGCACGATGCGCGTGCGCGCGCGAACCGTCGGCTCTCCCGAAGGTCCCATGCGCGAACAGTCCGATCACGAGACATGGAATTCGACCCGCTCCCTTCCTTACGGTGAGTTCATGGCATCGATGTTCCTGCGCTACGTGATATTCGCTGACTCCGAAAATACCATTGCGAGCACGGCGGACGCCGACGGACTCGACGAGGG
>CAKUHM010000373.1 GCA_934655835.1 uncultured Collinsella sp.
CTCTCGTCGACCACCATGTTCTTGCATACGCTCGGCCACAGGCAGCGCTTGTTCTTGCACACGCCGTGCTTGAGCTGCTTGTCGCAGGCCGGGCGGCTAAAGTTAGCCGTCGGTCCGCCCACGTCGTTGATGTAGCCCTTAAACTCGGGATCGCGCGTGAGCAGCTCGGCCTCGCGCATGATCGAGTCGTGGCTGCGCATCTGCAGCACGCGTCCCTGGTGGAAGGTGAGCGCGCAAAACGAGCACTCGCCAAAACAGCCGCGGTTGGAGCTAATGGAAAACTTGATCTCGGCAAAGGCCGGCACGCCGCCTGCCGCGTCGTAGTCGGGATGCCAATCGCGTGCGTAGGGGAGTTCGGCAACCTCGTCCATCTCATCGGTGGTGAGCGTCGCCGACGGCGGGTTCTGCACCACATAGACGCTGTTGGGGTAGGGCTCTACCAGGCGATGGCCGGTGATGGGGTCCATATTCTGCTGCTGCACGTTAAAGCTGCGCGCATAGTTGAGCTTGTCAGCGGCAAGGTCGTCCCAGCTGGGCAGCAGGTCGTAGTCGTAGACCTCGTCGAGCGAACCCGTGCGGTAGACGGTACCGTTGATGTAGGTGATCTGATCGACAGGCAGTCCGGCATCGAGCGCGTCGGCGATCTCGACGATCGCATGCTCGCCCATGCCGTAGATGAGGATGTCGGCGCCCGAGTCGAGCAGTACCGAGCGCTTGAGCTTGTCCTGCCAGTAGTCGTAGTGGGCCAGGCGGCGCAGGCTTGCCTCGATGCCGCCGATGATGATGGGGGCGTCCTTGAACGTCTGGCGGATGAGGTTGCCGTAGACCGTGACGGCTCGGTTGGGACGGCGCCCCTCCTCGCCGCCGGGGGTATAGGCATCGGTGTGGCGGCGGTGCTTGGTCACCGAATAGTGGTTGACCATGGAGTCCATGTTGCCGGCGCTGACGAGAAAGCCCAGGCGCGGCTCGCCGAGCACGGTGATACTGGCGGGGTCGGTCCAGTCGGGCTGGCAGATGATACCCACCTTGTAGCCATGCGCATCGAGCACGCGGCTGATGATGGCCATGCCAAAGCTCGGATGGTCCACGTAGGCATCGCCGCAGATGTAGACAAAGTCGCACTGGTCCCAGCCACGCGCATCCATGTCGGCGCGGCTGACGGGGAGGAACTTGTCGCGGCCCGGCCGCCAGGGGCGGGCGGGCGTCGCTTGGGAATGCTTGGTGCGGGCGACCGTGGCCTGCGCCTTGCCGCCGCGCTTTTGCTGCTGGCCCTGTTTGCCCTGCTGACTGCGCTGGTTGTTCTGAGCGTGCTGAGGCTTTTTTGCCACGATCCCTCCCGGTGTTTGTATGCTGCACGTAATTGTAACCAGTCTTTTTGGGACGGGGCTAAAAAGACTGGTGGAGTACATGAGCTGGCGGATCGGCGTGTCGATACGGGTATCGTTTGTTTCCAGACTGTGTATCCCCGTGTCGAAACGCTCGCCATGCAGGCATGCGATGTTGTCAATGGGTTACAGTATGAACGGCGGCTATGTTTCCGCCAACGCGCGAGAGGGCCGTCAACAAGGAGGACGCACGACGATGCAGCGTGCCAAACAGATATCGGAGTCTATCGAGCTGGGCATCATCTTGGCGCTCGCCGGTGGCTTTATGGATGTGTATTCGTAC
>CAKUHM010000374.1 GCA_934655835.1 uncultured Collinsella sp.
AAGTAACGAACGGCGATCAAGCATCTTGGGCTCCCATCCCGCAAATATCGGTGGAAATAATCAAATTATGCGAGAAGACGTCCTGTCGCGGTAGTGCCGTTCGAGGGGCAAAATGTCCAATTTGAGCATGTTAAAACGGGCGGCGCTGGAATGCGTTCGATGCACTTGGTAGCTTGGCTGCTAGCGCAGCATATGTGCGACCAACTCGGCGCGAGTTCCGATGCCAAGCTTTGCATACACACTGGACAGGCGGTTCTTTACGGTGCCCGGCGACACGCCCATATGGCGCGCGATTTCGGCGTTGGTCCATCCACGGCAGGCGAGCATGGCCATGGTGAACTCGGTAGTCGTCAGATCGTCGGCCACGTCCTCGCCCGAATCGGGGTTATGGATGCGTCGCCATCCGTAGCTAAAGCGGTACGTGATCTCGATGGCGCGTGCGAAATCGTCAGGGTATTGCTGTTTTAGGCATGCCTCGATAAGTCCCTGCAAAAGGCCATGGTGCTCGCCGATAAGCTCGATAAGGCCATCGGGACGCGCAATGTCCCAAGCGGCGCCAAAATGCGCTTTTGCGGCGTCGACGTCTTTGAGACTCATGCAGGCCATAGAGGCCGACAAGTGCAGGAATAGCTCTGAGATGGGGTAGCTTCCTTGTTTCATGATCAGGGCGTTTTCCGCCATGCCCAGGCTGCGGCCGTATTCACCGCGCAGATACAGGGCATGCGCCATCACGTAACTGGCGAACAGGCGCAGGCCTTCGGGCAGATGCGACGCAAGCGGATAAAACTCTTCGGCGGAATATGGGGAAGGTAGATGCAGCAGGACGCTTGCGGCCGAGGCGAACAGAATGTGCGTGGCGTGAACGGCGGGCGATTCCTCGTCAGCTGGCGTATCGAGGATGCCCGCAAGGCAACGGCGGGCGTCGGCGATGCGGTTGAGCGATAGACTGGCATATCCGCAGATGAAGCATGCAGAATAGCGAAGTGCGGGATCGGTGGCGTCAAGATAGGGACGTGCCGTCTCGGCAGCGAGAGTGGCCTGTCCGCGAAAGTACAGCGCTTCTGCCGTGGCGATGGTGTGTGAATCGGGGTCGGAAATGCCTGCAACCGCAGCGTCAATCTGCCCCGGCACAAAGGCGGTGCACATCAACGGCATAGGAACACGCGCGCAACCATCGCAGTCCATCTTCCATCTCCCATCAGCTGACAACGATAGCAGCCATTGTACCCCGTCATTTGAAAGCTGGATGTTAGCGCGTATTGCGTACGAGTGCGCCGAGCGTATAAACGACAAGTTTAGCGGCCCTGCCCCTGAGGTGGTTATCGAAGCCTAGCTGACCTTGGGATATAGAAAAACTACCGCCCCTGCGAAAAGCTCCATGGGAGCGATGGGAAATGGGCCTCGCTCTGCATATAATGAGGTCATATGACGGTGCGTTTGCATATGTGCAACGCATTTCCATCGAACCGAAAAGGAGCTCTGCATGGATCCCAACAAGCGTCCCGACGACATGGTGCGTATCACCACTCCCGAACTTGCCCAGGCGTTCATCGACGAGCAGGTCACCGCAATCCGTGAGCAGATCGGTGACAAGAAGGTCCTGCTGGCCCTTTCCGGCGGCGTTGACAGCTCAGTTGTCGCGGCGTTGCTCATCAAGGC
>CAKUHM010000375.1 GCA_934655835.1 uncultured Collinsella sp.
TAGGGCACAAACAGCGTGGAGTCGAGCGTCTTGTCGAGCTCGCTGTCCGCAGCCATCTGGGGCAGGAAGTGACGGCCGTCGGCACCCGGGATGTGGGCACCGAACTCGCAGGTCGCGCTTGCCAGCACGGGCGACAGATCCAGCAGGTTAGCCTTGCGGTTGCCCGGGACCTCGATCTGGCGCAAGCACTCGGGATGGCCGACCATCTCGTCGACGGTGCGGAAGCCCAGGCTCGCCATGACCTCGCGCAGCTGCTCGGCAACAAAGAGCATAAAGTGCTCGACGTGCTCGGGCTTACCGCGGAAGCCGTGACGCAGGCGGCAGTTTTGCGTCGCGATGCCGGCCGGGCAGGTATCCTGCTGGCAGTCGCGTTGCATGAGGCAACCCATCGAGATGAGCGGCATGGTCGCAAAGCCAAACTCCTCGGCGCCCAGCAGGCAGGCGACGGCAACATCGGTGCCGTCCATGAGCTTGCCGTCGGCCTCGAGCACCACGCGCGAGCGCAGGCCGTTTTGCAGCAGCGTCTGCTGAGCCTCGGCAAGGCCGAGCTCCAGCGGCAGGCCGGCGTGCCAAATGGAATCGCGAGCAGCGGCACCGGAGCCGCCGTTGTGACCGCTGATCAAGATCTTGTCGGCAGCGCCCTTGGCAACACCGGTGGCGATGGTGCCGACGCCGGCCTCGCTGACCAGCTTGACCGACACGCGCGCGCCGGGGTTGGCGTTCTTAAGGTCGAAGATGAGCTCGGCCAGGTCCTCGATGGAGTAGATGTCGTGGTGCGGCGGAGGCGAGATCAGGCCGATGCCGGGCGTGGACTGACGGACCTCGGCGATCCAGGGGTAGACCTTCTTGCCGGGCAGGTGACCACCCTCGCCGGGCTTGGCGCCCTGGGCCATCTTGATCTGGATCTCGAAGGCGCTGCACAGGTAGCGGCTCGTCACGCCAAAGCGCGCGCTTGCCACCTGCTTGATCGCGGAGTTCTTGGAGTCACCGTTAGCCAGCGGGGTCTCGCGACGCGGGTCCTCGCCGCCCTCGCCCGAGTTGGAGCGCCCATGCAGGCGATTCATGGCGATGGCCATGCACTCGTGTGCTTCCTTGCTGATGGAGCCGTACGACATGGCGCCGGTGTTAAAGCGGCGGACGATGTTGAGCGCGGGCTCGACCTCGTCGAGCGAAACCGGCGTGCGGCCGCTGGCATTAAAGTCGAGCAAGTCGCGCAGGCGCACGGCACGGCCGGTGCGGTGCAGGCGGGCGCTGTACTCCTTAAAGGTGTCGTAACTGTCCTCACGGCAGGCGGTCTGCAGCAGGTAGACAGTCTGAGGGTCGATCAGGTGATCCTCGCCGCCGAGCGAGCGCCACTTGGTCAAGCCCAGCGTAGGCAGCTGATCGGGAGCCGGGCTCTTAAGGATAGCGAGCGCGGCGTCGTAGCGCTCGTTTTGCTCGCGCTCAACGTCCTCGACACCCATACCGCCCACACGGCTCACCGTGCCGGCGAAGTACGCGTTGACGAACTCCGGCGTAAAGCCCACGGCCTCGAAGATCTGCGCCGAATGGTAGCTCTGCACCGTGGAGATGCCCATCTTGGACATGATGGAGACGATGCCGGCGGTCGCAGCCTTGTTGTAGTTGGCGATGCCCTGCTCGGCCGTCAC
>CAKUHM010000376.1 GCA_934655835.1 uncultured Collinsella sp.
CCGGCGGGCTCGCATATCGTGATTTCGATTGGTGTCGACGAGGGGCGCGTGACGTGCTCGGTCGCCGATGACGGCCCTGGCATTGCGCCCGAGGACCGCGGTCGCATCTTTGAGTCGTTCTACACCGCCAACCATGGCTTGGCCGACAGCCATCGCAGCGTGGGCCTGGGACTTTCGCTCTGCCGCTCCATTGCGCTGGCGCATGGCGGTAGCATAGAGGTTGCCGCGGCGGATCCGCATGGCTCGGTCTTTACAATCGAGCTTCCCGCTGCCGATGTTTCGTTTGATAAGGAGTAGCGTCGTGCCGAACTCTGCCGTGAAACCGCTCATCTTGGTTGTTGAGGACGATCCCGCCGTTCGCAACCTTATCGTTGCCGCGCTCGAGGCGCATGGCCTGCGTCATATGGCAGTGGAGACCGCCCATGCTGCTATTGCCGCCGCATCGTCGCAAGCGCCGAGCATCGTGCTGCTCGATCTGGGCCTGCCCGATATGGACGGCGTCAAGGTGGTCGAGTCGATACGCGCGTGGTCGGGCATGCCGATTATCGTGGTCTCGGCGCGTAGCGAGGACGCGGACAAGATCCGCGCGCTCGATGCCGGTGCCGACGATTACCTGACCAAGCCGTTTTCGGTCGAGGAGCTGCTTGCGCGTATCCGCACCACGCTCAGGCGCCTTTCGTATGCGCAGATAGGTGTGGGTTCGTCCGAGGGCGCGTTCGATACCGGCGAGCTGCATATTGATTACGACGCCGGCATCGCGACGATGGATGGCGAGGAGCTGCACCTGACGCCGATCGAGTACAAGCTGTTGTGCCTGCTGGCCCACAACGCCGATAAGGTGCTCACGCACCAGTTTATCCTGCACGAGATCTGGGGCACCGCGACCAAGAGCGACCTGGCGAGCCTGCGCGTCTTCATGGGCACGCTGCGCAAAAAGATCGAGTCCGACCCCGCGCATCCGCGCTACATCCAAACCCACGTAGGCATCGGCTACCGCCTGGTCACCCAAGGTTAAGCTGCCCCGTCCCAAATTAGCTACCCGATCAATGAGTTGCGGTGAAATACGGTCTAAAACTGCCTAATTCCTGGCCAAACAGTCCATATTCCACCGCAACTTTTCTATTTGCCCTTGGGCTTGCTGGCGTAGAACTTCTTCTTTTTGGGTTTGCCGGCGGGGGAGGGTTTGCCGGTGCCGTGCGGCTTGCCGTCGCCGGCGGGCATCGAACGGGGCGCCGCTGCGCGAGGCTTGCGGGCCTCGGGGTTACGCAGCTCCTCGACGCGCTCGGCAATTTCCTCGGCGCTAAAGCCGACCTCGGCCATGGCGTCCTCGATGGGCAGGCGACGCACGATATAGCAATGGTGCACCTTTTGATTGCGTGCGAAGTCCTCGGGGATGGTCTGCGCCGTAATGTCCTGGAGCACCACGCCCGCGCGCGCGAGCTTGCGCGTCTCGGGACGGAAGCCGCGCAGGTTGCAGCTAAAGATGGCATGGCCGCCCTGCGTGAGCAGGCGCGAAACGCCGGCCAACAGCTCAACATGGTCGCGCTGGACATCCCAGGTGCGACGGCCCATCTTGGACGAGTTCGAGAACGTGGGCGGGTCGACAAAGATCAGGTCCCAGCGGTTGCGCGTCTGGCGCTG
>CAKUHM010000377.1 GCA_934655835.1 uncultured Collinsella sp.
GTCTGGGAGGACGCCTCAAACAAGGTCAGCTATGGCCATCTGCGCCGCTACCTGCAGGGCGCCGAGCTGGACTCCGCCATGGATTACCCCTTCCGCGACATGGTCATCGGCTTTTTGATGGGTTACAAGAACGCCTACCAGGCAGCCGAGGATATCGAGACCCTGCGTGAGAACTACCCGAGCGAGGCATTGTCCTGCGCGCTCAATCTGCTGTCGAGCCACGACCGACCGCGCATCATCTCGGTGCTCGGCGGCGGCCCCGACGAGTCGCAGCTGCCCGAGTGCGAGCGCAGCAAGTGGCGTCTGGACGAAGGCGCAATGGGCCTGGCCAAGAGTCGTTTTTGGCTCGCGACGCTCATGCAGATGACCTTCCCCGGCGTGCCTTCGATCTATTATGGCGACGAGTACGGCCTGGAGGGCCTTACTGACCCGGGCAACCGCCGCACCATGCCCAATAAGGAGGACCTGCACGACTTTGACACGCTCGCGATCGTCAAGAACGCCTCGGCCGTGCGCCGCGCGCTGCCGTTTATGATCGACGGTGAGATCAAAGCCTTCGCGCTCAACGACGAGGTGCTGGCCTACAACCGTACGGGCAAGGACGGCGAGTCCGCGACCGTCATCATCAACCGAAGCCTGCGCAATTCGCACCGCGTGACGATTCCGGCGCTCGGCGAATGTGCCAGTGACGTCATTAGCGGCCACGAGTGCGTGATCCACAACGGCACGGTCACGCTCGATCTGTATCCGCTGGGTTCGTCGATCATCTATCATCACGCCGAGCAACGCCTGCAGGAGCCGCTCGATCACGGCGCGGGCGTCGTGTGCCATATCACCTCGGTGCCGACCGACGACGGCAAGCCCGGCACGATCGGCGCGCCCACGCGTCGCTTTATCGACCATCTGGCCGCTATGGGCATGCGCTATTGGCAGGTTCTGCCCGTCAACCCCACTGACTTCTTCCGCTCCCCCTACGCTGGTCCTTCGGCCTTTGCGGGCAATATCGACCTGCTGCCAGAGAGCCATGAGGAGCTGGCGGCCGACTTTAAGGTCTGGAAGGCCCGCGGTGGCGAAGATGCCGACCCGCTGTACACGGCGTTTAAGCATCGCAATGCCGACTGGCTCGAGAAGTACTGCGTCTACATGGCCGTCAAGAAGTACTTTGAAGGCGAATCGCGCCATGATTGGCCGGCCGATGTCGCGCGCTACAACGAGCATCTGATTGACGATAAGCGCTTCCACGACGAGGCCGAGCTGCAGGCATACATGCAGTATCGCTTTGACCTGGCCTGGTGCGAGCTCATGAACTACGCGCACAAGAAGGGCATCGAGGTCATCGGCGACATTCCGATGTACGTCTCGGACGATTCGGCCGACGCGTGGAGCGAGCCCGAGAACTTCTGGCTGTCCGATACCGGCAAGGCGATTGAGATTTCCGGCGCGCCGCCCGACAATTTTGCGCCCGAGGGCCAGGTGTGGGGCAACCCGACGTTCCGCTGGGACCACATGAAGGAGAACGGCTACCGTTGGTGGATGGACCGTCTGCGCCGTGCGTTCTCGCTGTACGACCGCGTGCGCCTGGACCACTTCCTGGGCTTCCACAGCTACTTCAGCATTCCCGCGGGCAAGGCCTG
>CAKUHM010000378.1 GCA_934655835.1 uncultured Collinsella sp.
GCGCCGTCTGTCCGACCAGCTCGAGCGGGTGCGCGCCGACCTTGCCGACCGCATTAACGAATCGCTTGCCGACGCCTCGGATTCCATGCTCGAGCGTATTCCCGATTCGGCGATTGACTCGGTGGCGCAGACGCATATCCGCAGCCGTGCCGTGAACGCGTGGCTGGCAGAGCTGGGCGATGCGGCGCTCGATGCCCTGCGCGAGAAGGCTTCGGTACCGACGTTTATCTCGGACGGCGCTCGCGGTCTGGCGCTCGTCGCCCGCCGTGTGGCCGACGCCGCGCCGAGCGTGCCGCGCCCGTCGCTCGGCCGTCGCCTTGCCGGCAAGCGCGCGAGCCGTCCGGTGCCGAGCGTGTCGCTCAGCCGGCGTGACCTGCGCTTTTTCAATGCCTTCCCGCGCCTGCGCATCAACCGCTATGAGGGCGTTATCCGAGCAACCGACCTCCGCGACCGCGCCCGCGAGTTGTTCCGTCGCTAGCCGGGGCCGGGCCGGGCGCGCTCCTTTCGCCCGCACGTTTCTCGTTCGTTTCGCGTCCGTTGCCGCGCCGTTTCCAAGATTGCGGCACCGTTTCCATTCGACAACGCAGCGTTTAACAACGCCGTATCTGGTCTACACCAGTTGCCCCTCGGCTCCATCATGAGCGCCGACAACGTTCATGCGACCAAGGGGGACGAATGTACGATACGGGATCGACAACGTTTATGCTCATCTGCACCATGCTCGTGTTTTTAATGACACCGGGCCTGGCGTTTTTCTATGGCGGTCTGTCTAGACGCAAAAATGTCATCAACACCATGCTTATGTGCTTTGGAGTCATTGGCTTGGTGGGCGTGCTGTGGATTGTTGCCGGCTGGTCGCTGGCCTACGGCGGCGACGGCTCGAGTCCGTTTATTGGAGGCCTTGACCAGCTGCTGTGCCTGCCGGTGCTCAACCAGGTGCTGCAGGCGGCCGAGGGCAATGCTGCGGATGGTGCCGTCTACCCTCAGATCATCAACATCGCCTTCCAGATGGCGTTTGCCATGATCACCGCCGCTATCGTTACGGGCAGTCTGGCAGGCCGCGTTAAGTTTGGTGCCATGACGGCCTTCCTGGGCATTTGGCTGCTCGTGGTCTATGCGCCGCTCGCCCACATGGTTTGGGGCGGCGATGGCTCCTTTATCGGCGACATCATCGGCGCGCTCGACTTTGCCGGCGGCGACGTGGTACACATTTCGTCCGGTCTCACGGGCCTGATTCTCTGCTTAATGCTCGGCCGTCGTCGCGGCTTTGGCATGGTGAGCTATCGTCCGCATAACGTGCCGTTTGTGGCGCTGGGCGCCGGCCTGCTTTGGTTTGGCTGGTTTGGCTTTAACGGCGGCAGCGAGTTTAAGGCCGACGCCGTGGCGGCGCTCGCCATCCTCAACACCGTGACGGCCAGCGCGGCGGGCATGGTCTCGTGGCTTGCCGTCGAGCGCGTGCACACCGGTCGCCCCACGCTGGTGGGCGCCAGCACTGGTCTGGTTGCGGGCCTCGTGGTGGTCACGCCGGGCGCGGGCTTTGTCGAGCCGTGGGCGGCGCTGGTCATGGGCCTGATCGTATCGCCCGTCTGCTACCTGGCCATCAGCCATCTTAAGACCAAGTT
>CAKUHM010000379.1 GCA_934655835.1 uncultured Collinsella sp.
TAAAACACCTGGATGTAGTTTTCGAGATCATCGGCGTGCATCTTGCCCTCGTAACCGGGGATGGTGAGCACCTTGTGACCGCCAAACTCGATAGCGCCCGCCTCGTGGCAGGCAACGTGACCGGTCTCGGCGGCAACGACGCCCTCGTAGGGCGCAAGCAGCATGTCGATTACCGTGGCATTGGCCTGCGTGCCACCCACCAGCAAGAACACATCGGCATCGGGCGCCTGACAAGCCTCACGGATGAGCTGCTTGGCACGCTCGGTGTGCGTGTCGGTACCATAGCCGGGCTGCGGCTCCATGTTGGTGTCGACGAGTGCCTGCAGCACCGCCGGGTGCGCACCGTGGGAATAATCGTTGTTGAATGCAAGCATGGCAATCCTCTCTTACCGGATATCGGCCAGATGATTCAGGTGGCGCTTATTGTACGCCGTGCGGATAGGCAACGCGCGCGGCAAGGCACTCAAGTGCCAGCACCAGAGCAAAGCCGCAGCTCACGTCACTCAAAAAATGTGCACCGATCACGATGCGGCCAAAGGCGACGAGTGCTGCGACCACAGCCGCGGCCCAAAAGACCACGCGGCGGCGCGACGGCTTTTCCGTAAAGGCCGCCGCGGGAAGGCCGGCAAGCATCAGGCCGATCGCCGCGTGTGCGGTGTGACCGCTCGCAAACGACTTAAAGCCGTCCTTGATCACGCCAGCCGCAATATAGCTCCACTTGTCGGGGTTGCCGATCACCCACCACGGCTGAAAATTGAGCCCCGGCGTGACCTCGATCACACGCATGCGCGGGCGCGACCACAGTGGCTTAACGATGACGTTGAGGATAATGGCCTGAGCGACCCACACGGCAAGCACCATCAGCGCCCAGCGCGTGAGCTCGTCTGGCGAGGTTTTGCGCGTAAGGCGATAGACGATGAGGTTGGCGGCGATGACCAGCACAAATGTCAGTACCAACTGGACCGCGACGAGCTTGCCGCCAACCCGCAGGGACGAAATGATCTCGTAGCCGGCCAGGCCAACATTGACGAGGATGCCGAGCAAGGCGAGCCATTTGCTCGCCTTGGAATCGGGGCGCGCCGCGCGCACGAGCATAATGCCCGCGACGCTCGCCGTCAGCTCAAACGGCAGCTCGCCAGCAGCCTCGATAAAACGGCCGAACAAGCTGGACGAGTTGAACAGCGCACTCGAGATTTGGTAATCGAAAAACGTGCCGATGAGCAGGCAGAGAGCTAGGATGGTCGCAACGATGGCGACATCTTTCTTATAGATGTACCCGAACATGCTTTCCTTTCGGCCGGGCGAGGTTTTCAACCTGAGACGTGGTGTGGCATTTTTCCATAAATGCCCTCACAGGTTGAGCATAAGCGAGCGAAAACGTCCCATTTGAGGCAAGGTGGCCCGAAGGAGGAGGGAAGCGTACTTGCGTACGCGACCGACGAGTGAGGGTCAGATTGCCCAAATGGGGCGTTTGCAGCGTCGACCCGTTAGTCATCGTCAGTCGCGCCCAATTGCTGCAGCAGCATGAGCGCGGCTGCCACCGGACCGGTGCCGTCGTTGGCATCGAGGCCGCGGCCCAGGCCGCTGCCCGCGCCGGCACCCGCCTTGTAGGGCACCGACAG
>CAKUHM010000380.1 GCA_934655835.1 uncultured Collinsella sp.
CAAAGCGCATGTGCTCGCCGGTTTTGCCCACCACGGCGCGGTCGCACATCGTCACACCCTCGGCGGCCAACAGAGGCACTTTGTTGCCCTGGCCAAACGGCTCAAGGCGAGAAATCTGCTCGATGGTCTCGATATTCAGTTCGGAAAGGTCGACAGTAGCGGCAACCTCGTCGGTGTCTTCAAAGTCCTCGGCAGGAAGCTCGGACAGCACGGCGGAAAGGCGGCGGCGGAACTCATCGAGCTTGGATGCCTCGATAGTCACGCCCACCGCGCCCGCATGCCCGCCGCGACGAATCAGCAGGTCGGAGCAGCGCTCGACGGCGTCGAACAGGTTGACCTTGCCCACCGAGCGACCCGAACCGCGCGCGATACCGTCCTCGATCGAGAACAGCAGCGCCGGCACGTGATAGCGGTTGGTCAGACGGCTTGCCACGATGCCCTTGACGCCCTCGTGCCAGCCCTCGCCGCCCACGACGATTGCGCGGCCGCCGTCATAGGTCTCCTCGACCTTTGCCATGGCATCGCGCGTGAGCTCCGCCTCGATCTCGCGGCGTTGACGGTTGATCTCCTCGAGCTCGGCCGCCAGCGCACTTGCCTCGATGGGATCGCGGGCAAGCAGCAGATCGAGCGCCAGCTTAGGATCGGCCATGCGACCGGCGGCGTTTAGGCGGGGAATGAGCGAAAACGACAGGCCATCGGCTGTAATGCTGGAAAGGTCGGCCTTGACGAGCGTGGCGAGCGCAATATAACCGGAACGGGCGGTCACGCGCATCTGCTGGATGCCCTCGGCGACCAGTGCGCGGTTCTCGGGCGTCAGCGGCATCATGTCGGACACGGTGCCCAGCGCCGCGACCTCAATCAGCGAACGCCAATACGACGGCTTACCCAGGCGCTCGCCCAGAACCTGAACCAGCTTGAGCGCCACGCCGGCACCGGCAAGCTCGCGCGAGGGACCCTCGTCCTCGAGCTTGGGGTCGGTCAGGGGCACACCCCGCGGCACCTGGTCGGACGGCTCATGATGGTCCGTGACCACCAGATCGATCCCCAGGCTCTCCAGATAGGAAACCTCTTCCTTGGCGGCGATGCCGTTGTCGACGGTCACGATCAGCTGGGGATGAGCGAGCTCATTAACGCGATCGAGCGCCGCACGCGACAAGCCATAGCCCTCGTCAAAGCGATGCGGAATAAACGGCGTGACATCGGCGCCAAACGCGCGCAGCGCCTCGGTCAGCAGGCAGGTCGACGTAATACCGTCAACATCGAAGTCGCCGAAGACGGCGATGTGCTCGTGGTTGCGAACAGCACGCTCGACGCGGTCGGCAACGACCGACATACCCGGAATAATGAGCGGGTCGGCCCAGTCGCGGTCGAGCGAAGGCGTCAAAAACAGCTGGCCCTCCTCGATGGAGCCAATGCCGTGCGCGACCATGATGCGCGCCACCAGCCCGGGTATTCCCAGGCCAGCCGAAAGCTCTTTTTCGAGCTCGGGATTTTGCTGGGCGACCGCCCAGCGATGCGTCGTCTTAAGCGATGACATAGGCGCCCACCCCCGATAGGGGCAGGTCGCCGCGATACCTCTCACGGTTCATAGCGATGAGTCCTCTGTGTATGCCCGCTTC
>CAKUHM010000381.1 GCA_934655835.1 uncultured Collinsella sp.
GAGGGCTGGAAAGAGTACGAGATGGAGGTCATGCGCGACCACGCCGGCAACGGCATCATCGTGTGCTCCATCGAGAATCTCGACCCCATGGGCGTGCACACCGGCGACTCCATCACCGTGGCGCCAGCGCAGACGCTCTCCGACCTTGAGTACCAGCGCATGCGTGTCGCCTCGCTCGCCATCTTGGAGAAGATCGGCGTCGAGACCGGCGGCTCCAACGTGCAGTTTGCCGTGAACCCCCAGACCGGCCGCCTGATCGTCATCGAGATGAACCCGCGCGTGAGCCGTTCGTCCGCACTGGCCTCCAAGGCCACGGGCTTCCCCATCGCCAAGGCCGCCGCTCGCCTGGCCGTGGGCTACACGCTCGACGAGATCGTCAACGACATTACCAAGGCAACGCCTGCCTGCTTTGAGCCCACGATTGACTACTGCGTGGTCAAGGTGCCGCGCTTTGCCTTCGAGAAGTTTAAGGGCACCGATCCCACGCTTACCACGCGCATGAAGGCCGTGGGCGAGATCATGGCCATCGGCCGAACCTTTGAGGAGGCCTTCGGCAAGGCCATGCGCTCGCTGGAGGATGGCCACCAGGGCATTTGCGCCGGTGGCAAGGAGGGTGCCGACAAGCTGAGCGACGACGAGCTCGCTCAGGCCGTGGCTACCCCGACCGAGCACCGCATCTTCTTTGTGGTCGAGGCCCTGCGCCGCGGCTGGGACGTCGCGCGCATCCACGCCATCTGCGGTATCGACCCGTGGTACCTCAACCGTATCAACGACATGGTGCAGGTCCAGGAGAGCATCCGTGGTCTGCGCGTGGAGGATATCGACGCCGATGCGATGCGTCTGCTCAAGCAGTACGGCACGAGCGACGCCGAGATCGCCGCGCTGACCGGCTCGGACGAGCGCTTCGTGCGCGCCTACCGCAAGGGCCTGGGCGTGGTTCCCAGCATGAAGACGGTCGATACCTGCGCCGCCGAGTTCTCGAGCGCCACGGAGTACCACTACAAGACCTACGAGAATATCTACCGCACGAGCCCGGACGCCAAGAAATGCGTGGCCCCCGACGAGACCACGCCGGCGAGCAAGCCCAAGGCCATGATCCTGGGCGCCGGCCCCAACCGCATTGGCCAGGGTATCGAGTTCGACTATTGCTGCGTACACGCGAGTTACGCGCTGGCGGCCCGCGGCTTTGAGACCATCATGGTCAACTGCAACCCCGAGACCGTCTCGACCGACTACGACACCTCTGACCGTCTGTACTTTGAGCCGCTCACCTATGAGGACGTCATGGACGTCATCGATGTTGAGCGCCCTGACGGCGTCGTGGTGACGCTCGGCGGCCAGACCCCGCTTAAGCTGGCGCGCATGCTCGAGGAGAGCGGCGTGAACATCATGGGCACCAAGCCCGATGCCATCGACTTTGCCGAGGACCGCGAGCGTTTCGCTGCCCTGCTCGACAAGCTGGGCATCATGTATCCGCCGGCGGGCCAGGCCACCTCGTTTGAGGAGGCCGAGGCCGTGGCCGCGCACATTGGCTACCCGCTGCTGGTGCGTCCGAGCTACGTGCTGGGCGGCCGCGGCATGATGATCGCCTACGATGCCGAGCATCT
>CAKUHM010000382.1 GCA_934655835.1 uncultured Collinsella sp.
GAGGGCTGGAAAGAGTACGAGATGGAGGTCATGCGCGACCACGCCGGCAACGGCATCATCGTGTGCTCCATCGAGAACCTCGACCCCATGGGCGTGCACACCGGCGACTCCATTACCGTGGCGCCGGCGCAGACGCTCTCCGACCTTGAGTATCAGCGCATGCGTGTGGCCTCGCTCGCCATTCTGGAGAAGATCGGCGTCGAGACCGGCGGCTCCAACGTGCAGTTTGCCGTGAACCCCAACACCGGCCGCCTGATCGTCATCGAGATGAACCCGCGCGTGAGCCGTTCGTCTGCGCTTGCCTCCAAGGCCACGGGTTTCCCCATCGCCAAGGCCGCCGCGCGCCTGGCCGTGGGCTACACGCTCGACGAGATCGTCAACGACATCACCAAGGCAACGCCCGCCTGCTTTGAGCCCACGATCGATTACTGCGTGGTCAAGGTGCCGCGCTTTGCCTTCGAGAAGTTTAAGGGTACCGACCCCACGCTCACCACGCGCATGAAGGCCGTGGGCGAGATTATGGCGATCGGCCGCACCTTTGAGGAGGCCTTCGGCAAGGCCATGCGCTCACTGGAGGACGGGCATCAGGGCATTTGTGCCGGTGGCAAGGAGGGTGCCGACAAGCTGAGCGACGATGAACTCGCTCAGGCCGTGGCAACCCCGACCGAGCACCGCATCTTCTTTGTGGTCGAGGCCCTGCGCCGTGGCTGGGACATCGCCCGCATCCATGCCGTCTGCGGTATCGATCCGTGGTACCTCAACCGTATCAACGACATGGTGCAGATCCAGGAGAGCATCCGCGGCCTGCGTGTGGAGGATATCGACGCCGACGCGATGCGCCTGCTCAAGCAGTACGGCACGAGCGACGCCGAGATTGCCGCGCTGACCGGCTCGGACGAGCGCTTTGTGCGCGCCTATCGCAAGGGTCTGGGCGTGGTTCCCAGCATGAAGACGGTCGACACCTGCGCGGCCGAGTTCTCGAGCGCCACGGAGTACCACTACAAGACGTACGAGAACATCTACCGCACGAGCCCGGATGCCAAGAAGTGCGTGGCTCCCGACGAGACCACGCCGGCGGACAAGCCCAAGGCGATGATCCTGGGCGCCGGCCCCAACCGCATTGGCCAGGGTATCGAGTTCGATTACTGCTGCGTGCACGCGAGCTACGCGCTGGCGGCCCGCGGCTTCGAGACCATCATGGTCAACTGCAATCCCGAGACCGTTTCGACCGACTACGACACGTCCGACCGCCTGTACTTTGAGCCGCTCACCTACGAGGACGTCATGGACGTCATTGACGTTGAGCGTCCCGACGGCGTCGTGGTGACGCTCGGCGGCCAGACCCCGCTTAAGCTGGCGCGCATGCTCGAGGAGAGCGGCGTCAACATTATGGGCACAAAGCCCGACGCCATCGATTTTGCCGAGGACCGCGAGCGCTTTGCCGCCCTGCTCGACAAACTGGGCATCATGTACCCGCCGGCGGGTCAGGCCACCTCGTTTGAGGAGGCCGAGGCCGTGGCCGCGCACATCGGCTACCCGCTGCTGGTGCGTCCGAGCTACGTGCTGGGCGGCCGCGGCATGATGATCGCCTACGATGCCGAGCATCT
>CAKUHM010000383.1 GCA_934655835.1 uncultured Collinsella sp.
TGGCGGCAACGGCAAGATCGTGGACATACGTGGCTATATCGACCGACATGGGCGGCCCTTTCTCCTAGAAGTTTGCCCACCATGGTAGCCGATTTGCGCATGCCCTCGCGCGCGGCGGTAGAATTGGTCAACCCGAAACACCGCAACGAACGGAAGTACCGCATGGCCCTCATCACTTCGTACCACGTCCCCGGCCTTTACGTCGAGGACCACAGCATCGACGTCCCCCTTGACTGGCGCGGCCTGGAGCCGATGCTCCTGGCCGTCGGCAGCACCATGCGCCGCGGCGCTATGCCGGCGCCCATCGCCGGCGCGCCCGAGAGCATCAAGCTCTTCTACCGCGTGGTTTGCGCGCCCGACCGCATCAACGACGACATGCCGCTGCTCCTGTTTTTGCAGGGCGGCCCCGGCGGCGAGAGCCCGCGTCCGCTGTCGCCCACAAGCGACGGTTGGATCGAGGAGGCCGTCAAGCACTTCCGCGTGGTCCTTCCCGACCAGCGCGGCACCGGACGCAGTAGCTGCGTGGACGGACGCACGATTGCCGCACTGGGCGAGCGCGCCGAGGCGGAAGGCTCCGATGCCGCACGCTCGCAGGCGAACTTCCTCAAGCGCCACCTCGCCAGCTCCATCGTGCGCGATTTTGAGTACCTGCGCCTAGTGGGCTTTGGCGGCAAGCCGTGGGTCACGCTCGGCCAAAGCTACGGCGGTTTTTTGACGCTAGGCTATCTGTCGCTCTTCCCCGAGGGCGTGGCGGCAAGCTTTACCTGCGGCGGCATCCCCCACGTGCCGGCGAACGCAAGCGAGGTCTACGCGCACACCTTCCCGCGTATGGCTGCCAAGACGCAGCAGTATTACGACCGCTACCCCGCCGACGTCGAGCGCGTGGCGGCCCTTGCCGATGCGCTCGAAGAGCAAAAGCCCGTGCTGCCTGACGGCTCGCCGATGACGGTCGAGCGCCTGCAGCTTATGGGCAGCGACTTTGGCATGAAGCCGAGCTTTGAGCGCATGCACTGGATTATCGATCACGCTTTTGTTGACGGCGACGGCACGCTGAGCTGCGGCGCCTCGGTGTCCGACAGCTTTTTGATGCGCGCATTCGAGCGCACCAACACGCGCACGAATCCGCTGTACTGGACGCTGCAGGAGTTCATCTACGCCGACGGCGATACCATGCCGATTCGCTGGGCCGCGGCCGAGGAGAAGGCCCATCGCGCCGAGTTCGACACCCTCGCGCGCCCTCTCATGTTTACCGGCGAGGCCATGTTCCCGTGGATGTTTGAGCAGATGCCCGAACTTAAGCCCTTCAAGCCGGCGATGGACCTGCTGATGGAGGACACCAGCTGGGACAAGATCTACGACCCGCAGCGCCTGGCCTGCAACGAGGTGCCGCTCCAGGCTGCGGTGTACTTCGACGACATGTACGTGGACTCGGGCATGCAGCTCGACACGCTCAGCCGCGTGGGCAACTCGCACGCCTGGGTAACCAACGAGTTTGAGCACGACGGACTGCACGGCAGCGTGGTGTTCAAGCACCTCTTTAACGAAGCCCTCAACCGCGGAGACCTACGTCGCATCTTCTAGCGCAGGAGTGCCCCAAAGTGCCGG
>CAKUHM010000384.1 GCA_934655835.1 uncultured Collinsella sp.
GAGACTAGCTATTTCTTTGGGTTGGAGGACTGGCTCCACCGCGATACCGACACGCTTTCGGGTGGTCGCAAGCAGTTGCTGTCGCTGGCGGCCGTTCTAGCGTTGCGCCCGCGCGTGCTGCTGCTCGACGAGCCTACGTCTCAGCTGGATCCTGTTGCCGAGAAGAATTTTCTGCATGCGCTGTTTCGCGTGAACCGCGAGTTGGGCTGCACGGTCGTCGTGGCAACGCACCAGCCGCGCCCGATGCTCGAGTACGCGTCGTGCGCGTACCGGATTGAGGACGGTCGCGTGCACGAGGTGGCGGATATGGCTTCTTTGGGGCGCCGAGAACCGCTGTTTTCCGATGGTATGCCGGGGTGGGGTGCCATCCGACGTGCAAAAAATGGAGTATTCAGCAGACGCGAGGGCGATTTGGGCTCTATGGGGCCGTCTGAGAATGTATCGGGCGCGAATAGGGGCCAGAAATTGGACAAATCGTCCGGATGTGTGGTGCAAACGTCGCCGGCGAACACTCCGGAAGCCTCCTTGCGCGCGGGCGGAGGCAGAATACTCCAAAAAATGCACGGCGGGTCGGCTACCACCCTGTCGGAAGGCTGGTTTCGCTACGACCGCGTGTCCGGCTGGGTGCTGCGTGGGCTCGATGTGGCGTTTTCGGCCGGTGCGGTGCATGCGGTCGTGGGTGGCAACGGCTGCGGCAAGTCTACGATGCTTTCGGTGCTGGCCAAGACGGTCAAGCTGCAGCGCGGCCGCATGGTGCGCGGAGCGGCTTCGGCGGCGTTGTTGCCACAGAATCCCAAGGCGTTGCTGGTTGCCGAGACCGTGCGCGACGAGCTCATGGAATGGGCCTCGACCTGCGGATATGACGAGGCTGCGGCACGGGAGCAAGCGGTGCGCCTGGGGCTCACGGGCCTGGACGCGCGCCATCCGTATGACCTCTCGGGCGGACAACGCCAGCTGCTCGCGCTGGCAAAGCTGCTGCTGATCGGCCCCGAGTTGCTATTGCTCGATGAGCCAACCAAGGGTCTGGACCTGGTCAGCCGCCGCATCATCGCCCGCGCCCTGCGCGACCATGCGCAGGCAGGCGGCACCGTCATCATGGCCACGCACGACCTGGACTTTGCCGAGCAGGTATCCGACGACGTTGCCATGATGTTCGACGGCGAGATTGCCTGCATGGAGCTTCCGGCAGATTTCTTTGCCGACAACGTGTTCTACAGGGTGTGATGGGATGACGGATCATCGCGCCTCGCGCCTACTCACAAAAATGGAGATCCCGCTGTTGTTGGCGGTGCCGGCAGTGATGACTGCGGCGTTGCTGGTGGGCATTGAGCAGACGGCGCTTGCCATGCTGGTTGTAGTGGCGCTCGTGCTCGCACTGTTCTTTGCGGGCTATGAGACATCACGTCCAGGCCTGCGTCAGATTATGCCCACGCTGGTGTTGGCGGCGCTGGCGGCGGCGGGGCGTATCCTGTTTGGGCCCATTCCCGACTTTAAGCCGGTGAGCGCTATTGCCATTATCGCGGGGGCGACGCTTGGCCGTCGTAATGGCTTTATGGTCGGTGCGCTGGCTGCTCTGACCAGCAACTTCTTTTTTGGCCAG
>CAKUHM010000385.1 GCA_934655835.1 uncultured Collinsella sp.
GGAGCAGACAAGGCGCTGGTCTACGGCTTTGCGCCGGCAGTGTGCATCATGATGGGCTTTTTCACCGCGGTGGGCGGCGGCATGCTGCGCGACGGCTTTATGGGCGTGGTGCCGGGCATTTTCCAGCGCACCAACTTTTATGCTATCGCGGCCATCGCCGGATCGGCAAGCTATGTAAGCCTCGTCATGAGTGGCTTGGTCAGCAATGTTTGCGCGCTGGTTGTATGCGTCGTTGTGACCATGGGGCTGCGCTGGCTATCGCTGCGCTTTGACATCAAAAGCCCCACCGAGGAAGACATCGCGCGCTTTTTGCACCGTAAAAAGTAGGTGGCGCGGGCTCATCCTTCGAAATGCAACCGAGAGGTTCTTTTAGAGCGCCCACGCGTTGGGTACCCTGTTAGGTGCATATCGAGCATCTGACGAAGGATTCACTATGCCCCACAATCAATTCCCGTCGACCCAGCGCCGTAAAGCGTGGGGCCGCATCACCATCCTATTCGCGCTCATCGCTCTGGCGCTCACCGCACTTCCCGCTACGGCTCTTGCCGGCACGGACACCGCAGGCAACGTACTTGCGACCGACAATGACGCCACTCCGTCCGGCGTCGAAGGTGACCTGTACTGGGCAGGTCAGAGCCTCAACCTGGACGACACCTCCATCGACCGCGATATCATCGCTGCGGGCGATACCCTCTCAATTCGCGACTGCACGGTAGGCGGCGCCATTCGTCTTGCGGCGCGCACCATCGATATTGCCAAGACTACGGTTGATGGCAGCGTCACGGTCGTCGGTCAGCATGTCGTGCTCAACTCCGACAGCACCGCCAGCTGCTTCTATGCGATAGGCGAGACGGTTGCCCTGCGCGGTTCCACCAAGTCGGCAGCGCTCGCGGGCGATACGGTGACTATCGATGGCACCGTCGATGGCGATGTTGAGGTTTGGGCCGACAAGCTCATCTTGGGCAAGAACGCCAACATCACCGGCACCGTGAACGCTCACGTCTCCGAGGACCCCGAGCGCGCCGCAGGAGCCGAGGTCGGTGCCCTCAAGATCGACCGCACCGAAAACGAGGATACTTCCACCGTTAACGATGTCATCGGCGGCATCATCGCCGCGGCGCTCTCGACCTGCTTCATCGCCCTGCTGCTCGAGCTCGTCTTTCCGCGCGCGACCGCCAGCGCCGCCGGAATGCTCCACCAGCGCCCCACGCCCCTGTGGGTGAGCGGTCTTCTGGGCACGGTCGCTATCGTCCCCGCCGTCCTACTGCTAATTATCTCTATCGCTGGTCTGTCGCTTGCCGGAGCCCTCATGTGCGGTGTTATTGGCATCGCGCTGGTGTCGAGTGCCTTTGCAGGGTGCGCAATCGCCCGCATGGTCGGACACAGCCAGAACCGCTACGCCATGGCAGCCGCCGGCGGCGTGATCGCAGGCGCGCTTACGGCAATCCCCCTCGTAGGCGATTTCATCAGCGGCGTGGCCTTTGTCTTCACGCTCGGCTACGTTATCCAGATCATCTGGCGCAACGCCCACCTCAAGTCGCAGCAGCCGACTAATACGCCGGAACTCCCCACCGCTTAGCCGCCAACCACCACAAAGGG
>CAKUHM010000386.1 GCA_934655835.1 uncultured Collinsella sp.
TCCTCCCAATTGGAGACATGCGCACGGATGTCCTCGTGCATGGACACGACCTTGGCGTTGGCGCCGCCGTGGCGCGGACCCTTGAGCGAGCCGATGGCCGCGGCATAGGCGGAATACGGGTCGGTGGCCGAGGAGGACAGCACGCGGCAGGCAAATGTGGAGTTGTTGCCGCCGCCGTGCTCGGCATGCAGCATGAGCATCACGTCGAGCAGCATCGCCTCATCGCGGGTGAACGCCATGCCGCCGCGCAGGACCTGCAGAATGGTCTCGGCGGTGGAGAGGCCGGGCGTGGGGTGCGGCACGTGAACCTCGGAGCCGCGAAGCTTGGCAATCGAGGCCATGTGGGCGAAGGCGGCGATGCGCGGGAGACGTGCGAGCATGGAAATGGCGACGTCGATTTCGTGCTCGGGCGTGATCACGTCTGGTTCGGCATCGAAGGCGTAGAGCAGCAGCACGGCGCGCTGGAGCACGTTCATGATGCTCGACGACACCGTGGTCATAGGGAACTCTTTGACGTACTCGTCGCTCAGATGTCTAAAGGCGCCCAGGCGCTCGCAAAAGCCGTCGAGCTCTTCTTTGTTGGGCAGCGAGCCCGTGATAAGCAGATAGGCGACTTCCTCGTAGCCGTAGCGATTCTCGGCCTGGGCATTGTTGACCAGATCCTCGATGCTGTAGCCGCGAAGCGTGAGCTTGCCCTGATCGGGCACGACCTTTCCGTCGACCTTGTTGTAGCCGTGCACATCCGAGATGCGAGTGAGGCCCGCGACCACGCCCGAGCCGTCGGCATTGCGCAGGCCGCGCTTGACATTGTGCTCGACAAACAGGCCCTCGTCATAAGGGTCGGTCGGCAGGCCGTGGTAGAGGTTTTCGCTCTCAGGCGAAATCTGGCGGCTTGCTTCGTAATCCAGAACCAGGCGGCTCAAGTGGTCATCGAAGCGGTAATAGATTTTCTTGGCGTCGTAGGCCATGCGCGCTCCTCTCCGGGCCGCATCGGGGTGACTTGCATGGGCATGCGCGCGTCAGGCTATCCCCAGCGGCTTGCTCGCTACAGGCGGTACATAAAGTTGAAGACGTCCTCGCGCTGGATGGACACGTTGACGCCCGAAAGCTCGCCGGCCTCGGCCAGCGCCTTCTGGAGTTCGGCGAAGTCGAGCTTGGACTCGGCGGTGTCGGCCAGCATGGTCATGGTGAAGATGTCCTCGATAATGGACTGCGTAATGTCGCGGATGTCGACGTTGGCCTCGCCCAGAACACGGGTGACGCCGGCGACGATGCCGGGGCGGTTCTTGCCAAGGACGGTGATGACGATACGGGAGGACGAGATCTCGGCCATGGGAAACCCTTTCGCGTGGTTGCGGCGCGCGCGGGGCGCTCCGCTACGGTACAGTGTTCATCATTGTACCTGTCTGGCGCCAAAAGAGGTGCGCTTACAGCGGCGTTACACGTCTGCAACATGGGCGAAGGGGCGACAGGGTGCGTGTCCGCTGCGGTTGGCCACGCCGCGTTGCACAAAGACCGTGAACCTTTTGTGGGACGCGCGGCGCCGTGGTACCATAGCCGAGTTTGTTGTCTTGGTCGGAAACCAAG
>CAKUHM010000387.1 GCA_934655835.1 uncultured Collinsella sp.
TCGAGCATGCCCTCGAGGTTTGCACCGTCAGCGAACACCTTGATTGCCATCTGCCTGATTCCTTCCGTTTGCATAAGGCCGGTAAACTGCTAAACACTTTACCTATGTTTATCAAGGCGTGAACTGCAGTTATTTACCTTCTCGGTGAACGGTATAAACACTTTACCGTTTGGTTTAATAAATCGATTGAGCATGCAAATCCAATAAGTCCACAGGTCGAGCGAGCGTGTTCTAGGTGCCGCAGATCGCCGCGAAAGAGGAGCGACGCGTACTTTGGTACGCGAGCGACGGTTTGAGCGGCGAGGTGCGGTGCCTGGGACACGCGCAGCGCTAGATCAGGCCGAAGTGGCGCATGGCAGTGACGGTGCCGTCGTGCGCGACGTCGTCGGTCACGTAATCGGCAACCGCCTTGACCTCGGACATGGCGTTGCCCATGGCAACGGCCGTCTCGACGGCGGCGAGCATACCCAGGTCGTTGCCCGAATCGCCAAAGCCAAAGGTGCGCGCGTTGCCAGAACGGCCCAGATACTCAAGCGCCCGCGCCACGCCCACGCCCTTATCGATGCCCTTGGGGCTCAGCTCGCGGTTTTCCCCGCCGGTGTTGCACAGCTCAAAGTTGCGTTCGATAAAGCCGTCGTCGTTGGCCACGCGCGCCAGGTTAGGTGCACTCAGGCACACCTTGCCCACGCGCAAACGACCGTCGACGCGTATTTCCTCGACGCTGTGCACCACGCCGGCGCCTAGCAGAAATGACTGTTCGACACCAACTGGCTCAAGTGAATAGGTGGCACCGTTCGTCTCGAACAACGCCTCGCCGCCCGCCACAGAAATGCGACGCGCGAGCTCCGCGATAACATCCTCGTCAAAGCAGTCCTCATGCACCACGCGGCCCTCGATCTCGAGCGTGGCGCCCGCCATGGCAACGACGCCCGCGGGGTCGAGCGCACGCAGGCTATCGGCGATGAGCCACAGGGGGCGACCCGTGCAGATAAACGCCTTGTGTCCCGTGTCGCGCAGACGATGAAACGCCTCGACGACCGTCTGCGAAGGGCGAACCGCCGAAAAGTCCTTATCGGTCATATCGTCGGGATCGAACGACGTCAGCGTGCCGTCCACGTCAAAAAAGAGCACGGCGGAATCGGGACACGCATCAATCATATGGGTTCCTTTCGAGGGCAGGGGCAAACGGAGCATCCATCATATAATGGAGCGACGCAACCAGAGAGGTCACCCATGGAATTTTACGCAAGCTGCCCCGAGGGCTTTGAATCCGCACTCGCCGACGAGCTCAAGCGGCTCGGGCTTTCGCATGTCCGCCGCCTGAAGGGCCGCGCTACGTTTGAGGGCGAGCTCGAAGAGGGCTACCGCGCCTGCCTGTGGTCGCGCCTGGCCAGCCGCGTGTTCGTAGTACTCGAGCGCTTTGAGGCGCAGGATGCCGACGAACTGTACGACGGTGTATACGACATCGCCTGGGAGAACATTGTCCGCCCGGGTGCCACCATCGCCATCACCGCCCGCGGCGTGACCGAGCAGCTGCGCAACACGCGCTTCTCGGCCCTGCGCGCCAAGGACGCGCTGTGCGACCG
>CAKUHM010000388.1 GCA_934655835.1 uncultured Collinsella sp.
ACAGCCACCGTTCATACTGTAACCCATTGACAGCATGGCATGCGCGCGAGACGGCCCCTTCAGCGCAGGGATACACAGTCTGGAAACAAACGCACTCAAAGCGCCGCGGGCCCGTCACAAGTCGACGCAATCCGCCATACTACCCGCCGCGCAATCCCCGCCTCATGTACTCCACCAGTCTTTTTAGCCCCGTCCCAAAAAGACTGGTTACAATTACGTGCAGCATACTAACACCGGGAGGGACCGTGGCAAAAAAGCCTCAGCACGCTCAGAACAACCAGCGCGGCCAACAGGGCAAGCAAGGCCAGCAGCAAAAGCGCGGCGGCAAGGCGCAAGACACGGCCGCCAAGGCCGCCCACGCCACGAACGCCAAGTCGGCACCCGCCCGCCCCTGGCGCCCGGGCCGCGACAAGTTCCTCCCCGTCAGCCGTGCCGACATGGACGCGCGCGGCTGGGACCAGTGCGACTTCATCTATATCTGCGGCGATGCCTATGTTGATCATCCCAGCTTTGGCATGGCTATCATCAGCCGTGTGCTCGACGCACACGGCTACAAGGTGGGCATCATCTGCCAGCCCGACTGGACCGACCCCGCCAGCATTACCGTGCTCGGCGAGCCGCGCCTGGGCTTTCTGGTCAGCGCCGGCAACATGGACTCCATGGTCAACCATTATTCGGTGACCAAGCACCGTCGTCACACCGACGCCTATACCCCCGGCGGAGAAGAAGGCCGCCGACCCAATCGAGCCGTCACGGTCTATGGCAACCTCATCCGCCAGACGTTCAAAGACGCGCCCATCATCATCGGCGGCATCGAGGCGAGCCTTCGCCGCCTGGCCCATTACGACTACTGGCAGGACAAACTCAAGCGCTCGGTATTGCTCGATTCGGGCGCCGACATTCTCATCTACGGCATGGGCGAGCACGCGATCGTCGAGATCGCCGACGCGCTCGACGCCGGGCTGCCCGTCGACCAGATCACCTACATCAACGGCACCGTCTACCGCACGGGTTCGCTCAACGAGGTCTACGACTACGACCTGCTGCCCAGTTGGGACGACCTTTCGTCCGACAAGCTCAACTACGCACGCAGCTTTAACGTGCAGCAGCAAAACATGGACCCCATTACCGGGCATCGCCTGGTGGAGCCCTATCCCAACAACGTCTACGTGGTGCAGAACCCGCCGTCGGCAACGCTCACCACCGACGAGATGGACGAGGTCGCCGAGCTCCCTTATGCGCGCGACTGGCATCCCGACTACGACGCCGCAGGCGGTGTACCGGCCTTTTCCGAGATCAAGTTTTCCATCAGCTCCAACCGCGGCTGCTTTGGCGAGTGCTCGTTTTGCGCGCTCACCTTCCACCAGGGCCGCGTGCTGCAGATGCGCAGCCACGACTCGATCATGCGCGAGGCCGAGCTGCTCACGCACGACCCGGAGTTTAAGGGCTACATCAACGACGTGGGCGGACCGACGGCAAACTTTAGCCGTCCGGCCTGCGACAAACAGCTCAAGCACGGCGTGTGCAAGAACAAGCGCTGCCTGTGGCCGAGCGTATGCAAGAACATGGTGGTCGACGAGAG
>CAKUHM010000389.1 GCA_934655835.1 uncultured Collinsella sp.
TAAACTGGCGGAGAGCTGGGGATTCGAACCCCAGATGCCCTTTTGGGGCATACTCGCTTAGCAGGCGAGCACCTTCGGCCTCTCGGTCAGCTCTCCGTAACAGCCGTTCTATAGTAACCAAACAGTCGAGGATGGGCAAGAGGGAATTTCGAGGCGATTCCATTTTGTCAGCAAGCGCCTCAGCCAAGCATCTCAATCTGTAACAGTTATCGACCAAATCGGCCCGTAAATGTTACAGATCGAGACAAACCAGGCCCTCGAAACATAACGTCTCAATCTGTAACATCTACAGGCCGTAATCTCCTCCAGATGTTACAAATCGAGACAAAGATACGAGGGCTGCCCCCGCGGCAGCACCGATGCTCCCAGTCTTTATTAGCCCTTTCGAACGGTTTCCAACAGATAATCGCGCATGTACGGAATTGCGAACGAAACGCAGCCATAGCCTGCAGGTTCAATCAGTCCCGCATCGATCAGGCGCTTGCGATACGACCCGACTTTGTTCGCCGGCAAGCCCATCTTTTTGGCGATATCGCCGTTCGCAATCTCATCGCCCTCACATTGCGCCATCGCCGCGAGATACTGAAACTGTCGCTCCGACACCCTGCGCAACGCAGGGGCAATCACCATAGCATTAAAACTATCAAGAGCCGCCTGGATACCCTTGCGAGCTGCCTCTTCGTCCACGCTCTCTGCCCCGCTGCGCGCAGCAACCTGCCAAGCGTAATATCCGACCAGCTGGACCATAAAGGGATAGCCCGCCGAAGCCTTTGTTAAAAGCTCAGCAACTCCTTCGTCGAGTTCCTTGCCCGCACGCCTCATCGTATCCTCAAACGATCCGCCGACTTCAAAATCTGAAAGCCGCGTAAGTTCAATATGCTTCGCCCTCTGAAGGAACGTCAACGTATCATCCACCACCACGCCATCCACCGACGTTGGCAAACCAGCGAATGCAAAGGCGACATTCGCCCCTTGGCGAATCAAGAGCTGCATTTCATTGCCCAGCTCTCGCATTTCCTCAGTTGAGGCGCCCTGAATCTCATCGAGCGTAATGAGCAAGCCGCCGCGCTTCGCGGCTTCGTACATCGCCTCGCCCAGATGGGACGCCGACTTCGACACCTCCACGGAGCCAAGGCTGACCCCTAGAATCGACGGAGAAATCGACATTGATTCAAGACGAACATTTCGCTGCAGAGCCTCGAGAATTCTATTGCAAAAACCGGTATTTGAGGCGACGTCAACGACTTCGAATCCTTTTTTGCGCGCAAGATCACCCAATGCGTTAAGGAGCACCGTTTTACCCGTGCCACGAACACCAGAGATACGCATGAGCCGATCGGGGGCGCCGGGACCGTTCTCCAGAGCCTCGGCAAAGTCATCCAAAACAGCGTCGCGTCCGATAAGCTCAGGCGGATTCATTCCCGCCGTTGGCTTAAAAGGATTAATAGCTTTAGACATTCGGCCCTCCTCTGCTAGTTTTAACAACTTTAACAAAGTTTAGCAACTTTAGCAGAGTTTAACAGTTTTAGCAGGCTCGGCGGCTTTATGCCTTACCGACCCTGTCGGGTCCTCTCGCCCG
>CAKUHM010000390.1 GCA_934655835.1 uncultured Collinsella sp.
TCAAAATACGAGTCAAGGATGAGCGCCTTGAGCGGCGCGTTCGCATCGCCCTTGGGCGGAGAGATCAAAAAGACAATGGACTCCAGCAGATCATGGATGCCCTCGCCGGTCTTGCCCGAGACGCACACGGCATCATCGGCAGGGATCGCCAGGTCATCCTCGATCTCGGTCTTAACCTCATCGGGATGGGCCGAGGGCAGGTCGATCTTGTTGATGGCCGGCACAATGTCCAGATTGGCGTTCATGGCGAGCGTCGCGTTGGAGACGGTCTGCGCCTCGACGCCCTGCGTGGCGTCGACGACCAGTACCGCGCCCTCGCAGGCGGCCAGAGAACGCGAGACCTCGTAGGTAAAGTCAACGTGGCCCGGCGTATCGATCAGATTGAACTGATACGTCTCACCATCGTCGGCATCATAGGAGACGCGGACGGCATTGGACTTGATCGTAATGCCGCGCTCGCGCTCGATATCCATGGTGTCGAGCAGCTGCGACTCCATGTCGCGCTCGTCGACGGTATGGGTGAGCTCGAGGATGCGGTCACTGATCGTGGACTTGCCATGGTCGATGTGCGCAACGATCGAAAAGTTGCGGATGTGGGAAATGTCAATTGAAGTATTCATGCGGACTATCTTACCCGAGCGGTACAAAAAATGGAGCCTGTTCCATAAAACAGGCTCCATTTATGCGCGTAATCTGTGTGGTGTGAAATTTACAACTTAGGCGTTGATGCTGTTCACGAGCTTGGCAAGACCGGACTTGCGGTTGGAAGCCTGGTTCTTGTGGATAACATGCTTGGCGGCAGCCATGTCGAGACGCTTGGTGACGGTCTTGAGGGCAGCCTGGGCCTTCTCGGCGTCGCCCTCGGCGACGGCGGACTGAACGTGCTTGGTCAGCGTCTTGAGCTCGGACTTGACAGCCTTGTTACGCATGCGAGCTGCCTCATTGGTGCGGATACGCTTCTTCTGAGACTTGATGTTTGCCACTTCTGGAGTTCCTTTCGAGTTCCTTGCAAAAAATGTATGACACCTCTGAGACACGGTGAGGTCATGCAAGCGCCTACTATAGCACGCTCCCCCTCAAAGGGATAGAACGAATTTGTCAAATAGGCAGGTATCATCACGATTTTCTCAAGATGTTCGTAATCCAGAGCAAAAGCGCAGTCTGAGAATCGGCCGAACCCTTGAGCGCGAGCTCCACATCGACCGCACCCTCGAGCGCTGCGACGAGCTCTGCCATCGAAAAGCGACGTGCCCAGGTCAGGTGATTCTTGACCTGCCAGGACTGGAGCTTGAGCGTTGCGGCCAGCTCACGACCCTGTCCGCGCGCATCGAGCGCCTTGGCAACGATCAGCTCACGGATGCGACCGCATAGCAGCGTATAGGTCCACACGTAGCTCTTGGAGGGCAGAAGCTTAAAGAGCTCGAGCGAACGCTGCATATCGCGAGCCGAGACTGCATTGAGAAAGTCCCAAGGTTGAACCTCGGCCGTACGTACGATCCAGCGCTCAACGTCGGCAAGCTCAATCTGGGGCGCCTCGACCATCTGGGCAAGCTTAGCCAAATCGTTATCGAGCATGCG
>CAKUHM010000391.1 GCA_934655835.1 uncultured Collinsella sp.
GCATCGTGCTCAACGAGCTTGAGCGCATGCTCGGGGCAAACCTTGACGCAGGCGCCGCAGCCCAGGCAGTACGTGGACTCCAGCGCAAAGCGGCCGCTTCCCACCAAATCGCAGGCAAACGTAGGGCACACATTGACGCATTCGCCACACGACGTGCACTTGTCAAAATCGCACTCCGGCGTGCTCACCTGCATATTCTGGGCAAGCTCGGGGTGATTCTGCAGCGTCGAGAGCACCAGCTGGCGGCCGTGCGTCAGCGTACGGCGGCGCTTGGCCGTCGTGGTGCCGCACATGGTGTTGAGCGTGCGCTCGAGCTGCGTGATCTGGTGACGGTGGGCCTTCAGCTTCTGCGTCACCGAGGCAAGTGCCGCCGTCGCCGGGTTGAGTTTGGTCACGGTCAGGCCCGTGGTGCGGGCAATCTTTTCCATGTACTCCTTGCGCTCATACTCACGGCGCTTATGGCACTTGAGGCTCTTGGGGTCGACCTCCAAGCCCATGCCCGTACCGGCCCACTCCTCAGCAGTGGCGATGGCCTCACCCAGGATATCCTCGCCACCGGTGTTACGGCACTTATCGCACACGCCCAGAGGCAGGTAGACGCTCACGTTGGGATAGTCGGCCAGCACCGAGAACCAGGTCTCGGCCGTAATATCGCCCACGCAGGCAACGACGACCTCGTTCTCGCGCGGCATGCGCTTAAGGGCACGCGTGCAGGTAACATAGGCGGTCTCGTGGCTCGTAGCTGCCGAGACAATATCGTCGTAGAGGTTTTTGGGCGCCAGGCGCGGCGAGATAATCGCCTCGGTCGGGCAAGCGGCGGCGCA
Organism: uncultured Collinsella sp.; assembly: GCA_934655835.1. The sequence continues at coordinate 825 of CAKUHM010000391.1, forward strand.
CAGGCCGCACTTGCGGCAGGTATCGAGAATCTCGATAGCGTCTTCCTCGACCTCGATGGCGTTGACCGGGCACACGTCCATGCACGCGGTGCAGCCGCTCTTCTCGTTTTTGCAGGCTAGGCACGGAATGGTATTTCCGCGCGGACGCTCCTTATAATCGGCAGGATTCCACTGCGGCGCCGACGGATCGAGCGCGTCGGTCACGCCGCCAAGCGGGTTTTTAAGAAAATCGAAACCCTTGCTGATCTCGATAATGTCATCAAACAGATCGTGTTCCTGCGCCATGCGCGGCCCCTCCCTGAGCAGTGCAAACAAGCGATAGATAATGATACGCTAACAGCTCGCACCTCGGCCAAATTACATGCAGAGCACCTTTGGCGGAAAACGAAAACAAAAGCGACTCAAAATATGCCTGGCTTCACTTGTCAATGGCTCAAGTTCATTTAATCCAGCGGAATCCTTATATCGTGCGTGGCTAAACAAAAACACCTGCGACTGTCAGCCTGTCGCAGGTGTCTTTTTTATACAAACGCCGCTCATGCCCCTCAAAGCTGCGTAAGTACCAAGTATTAAGAAGCCCGGCCCACGACGACATCGTCGCAGGCCGGATCCGAGTCTCTAAACCGTGATACGGGTACCGGAGAGGCCGGCCATGGTCTCGGCGGCCTTGTCCAGAGCACCGATGATGCAGGTGCGGCCCTTGCGGGAACGGGCGAACTTGATGGCAGCGCGGACCTTGGG
>CAKUHM010000392.1 GCA_934655835.1 uncultured Collinsella sp.
CGCACCATGGCCTTGTCGCGATTGGTTTTGCGGTGCTTGCCGTGCTGGTGATTGCCTTTTGTATCTGGACGTTTGGCGGTCGCGGTGGCGCTGCCTGGGAGTTTGAGGCTGACGATAGCCTGCCGATTATGACGATGAAGGTCTCTGGCGGCAATACCGTTGCCGCGCCGGGCGACTATTGGTATCCGCGCGATGGATTTGTCCAGCTGCAGCTGAGCGGTGGTTCCATTCCTGGTGAAGAGATCGAGCGCGTGACCTTCGATGCGTCGCTTAAGACGCTGTTGGTCGAGCTCAAAGATCAAGGGGATGTGCCCACGACGATGGATATCGCCCTGACGGAATGGCGCCTGGAGCCCCCGTCGGGCGTCAAGGTGTCCGAGGTGGAGCATGTCAAGATTACCTACCAAGATGGCTCGACGAGCGAGATTGTAAAGGCCGATGGCTTGGCGGAGTAACGGGGGGGGGTTGGAAACGGCGGGCCTATTGTGCCTGCGCGTTCATGAAAACCAGGGTGTTTTCGTCTGAAAGCTCGGGGATGTGACGATAGCCGATGTTGAATGCGGTAAGTCCGCTTGCATCCTCGAGCTCGTTTTCTGCCATCCACCGCACCATGGAGCCGCGCGCCTTTTTGCTGGCGGTCGACCGTTGGATGGGCTTCCCGTTGCGGATACCCTCGCCAAAAAGGCATGTGACGGCCGTGGCGTCGCCCGCGAGATGGGGCAGAACGGCTTTGGCATACTCTACGCTGGCGAGGTTGACGATCGTGGTGTTTGAGCCTGCCGGGGCGATAACCTGCGCGAGCTTGTCGCTCCAAAACGCGTAGAGGTCTCGGGCATCGTCAACGGCGAGCTTCGCGCCCATTTCCAGCCGATACGGTTCGACGGCATGAAAGGGGCGTACGCATCCGTAAAGGCCCGAGAGGATCCACAGATGGTCTTGCAGCCATGCGAGCTGCGCGGAATCCATCACCTCGGGCGCCATGCTCTGGTATTGAATGCCGTGATAGGACATGACGGCAGGGGAGAGGTGACGGGCGAGTGCGGGATTGTCGAGATCGCCGTTTCCCAAGATGGGCCCGAACTCATGCAGGGTGTTGAGGCAAGGCCCCAGCAGTTTGTCACTCACGTTCCATAGCGCCTGCAGACCGCCGCTGCCTTCATTCCGCTCGATATCTAGCAGTGCGCGGTGGAGGCGAGCCGTCTCGTGCGCAAAAGGTGGAATGCCCAGGACTTCAAAAGCATCCCTGGCCGCGCGCATTTGCTTGGCGGGCGAAATGATGACCTGCAGCATGGACTCTCCTCTGCCAAAAAGGAAGTTGCGGTGGAATACAGTCTGTTTTGGCCGGTTATGGGCCAGTTTAGTCCGTATTTCACCGCAACTGATGAAAGGTTGGTTAGGCGCGCTCGAGGAAGGCCTTGTAGCCGCGGTAGGCCTCGTAGATATCGGCCTTGTTGGCGACCTCCCACAGGGCGTGCATGGACAGGACGGCAACGCCGGAGTCGATGACGTTCATGCCGTACTCGGCCATGATGTAGGCGATGGTGCCGCCGCCGCCCGC
>CAKUHM010000393.1 GCA_934655835.1 uncultured Collinsella sp.
GACCAAGACCGCCAAAACAGCCAACGCCGCGATGCGCAGAACACGGAGCGCGAGCAGGATTTTACGACCTACCGCACCGCCCAAAGTTCAAATGACATGGTGCCGACGGTCTTTCGCCGTGGCATCTACCGCACAATCCGAGGCAGTCTTAAGCGCTTCTTATCCATCGTGGTCATCACGGCGCTCGGCGTGAGCGTGATGTGCGGCCTCAAGGCGGGTTGCGAGGATCTGTGCGATTCGGTTGATGCCTACTTTGACCAGCAGAATGTCTATGACATCAACGTGCAGTCGACCTATGGCCTGACCGATGATGACCTTGCCGCGATCCAAGAGGTCGACGGCGTCGAGACGGCCGAGGGTATCTATACCGAGACCGCCTACACCGCCGTGGGCACGGCGCGCGAACGCGTCGTCGTACAGAGCCTCTCCAAGGAGAATATCGACCAACCGGTGTTGGTGCGCGGCGACTTGCCCGAGACTTCGGGCGAAGTGGCAGTGACCTCGCGCTTTTTGAAGGCATCGGGCAAGAAAATCGGCGATACGGTGAGCTTTGCCGCCAATGACGCGAGCTCGTCCAACCAAAGTGCCAAGGATCAATTTGCCGCGGGCGATTACACCATTACGGCTGAGGTCCTCGATCCCACTGATGTGAGCTCCGACTCGACGGTCAACGCCTTCCGTGCCGCCTCGGCCGCGGACTACAAGTTCTACGTGAGCGAGGATGCCGCGACGTCGTCGTCCTATTCCGCGATCCACGTGGTCGTCGAGGGAGCCAAGAGCCTCAACTCCTATTCCGATGCCTATACGGCAAGGATTAACGAGGTCAAGGGCAATATCGAGAAGATCCGCGAGGAGCGTGAGAAGGCGCGCACTCAGGAGCTGACGGTCGACACACCGGCAAGCTTGGACGCGGCTGAGCGTCAGGCGAATATGGTCTTTGGGATCGAGCAGGACAACATCAATCGCATGGCCGAGGGCAGCGACGAGCGTGCGCAGGCTCAAGCCGACCTGGACCAGCGCCGCGCCGCCGCCGACCAGCAGTTTGCCGATGCCCGCGCCGAGCTTTCTGACCTGGGCGAATGCACCTGGTACATCCAGGACCGCGGCAATATCGCAAGCTACTCGAGCGTCGAGAGCGATAGTTCTTCGATCGAGGCCATCGCCACGGTGTTCCCGTTCATCTTCTTTATCGTCGCCGTGCTTATCAGCCTCACCACCGCCACCCGCATGGTCGAGGAGGAGCGCACGCTTATTGGCCTGTACAAGGCGCTCGGCTATTCACGCGGGCGTATCCTGTCCAAATACGTGGACTACTCGCTGTGGGCGTGTCTGATTGGTGGCGTGCTCGGCAATATCATTGGATTTGTGGGCCTGCCGCTGTTCTTGTTTACGGTGTTCGACGACATGTACTCGCTGCCCCAGATGTTGCTTTCGTACGACATCGTGTCATCACTCGTGTCGGTAGCGCTGTTTGCCGTGGGCGTAGTGGGCGCCACGATTATCGCCTGCCGCCACGAGATGGCCGAGACCCCAGCCTCGCTCATGCGCCCCAAGGC
>CAKUHM010000394.1 GCA_934655835.1 uncultured Collinsella sp.
GACCTGCACCTCGTAATCGGTCTCAATTCCCTTAATACCAAGCCCTCCTTCGCTTTTAGGCAGCGTTAGCATCATGACAAAGGCCGTTTCCATAGGAGACCGGCATCCGTCGCGCACACATTGGATCGCCTTTCGGGCAAGGGCCAGACCGTCGCATCTGGTAATGGAATTAAAGAACTGTTTTAACCTTTCGGTCGAGGTGAGCGCGAAACGCTCGTTATACGAGGTGGAAGAGCCGGTTCCAAGGGAGTAAGCGCCGCACAATTCAAAGTAGTACTCCACCAGTTCGCGAAAAGGGAGATAGGTGGCGGCCTGAAGTGCGCAAAGCTCAACGCCAACAATGAAGATGCTATCTTTGAGCTCTGTAAAGCGTGAGTTCGAGAATCGTTTTGACGAAACGTGGCATTGACAGTTCATTGCATAGCGCGCATTCCTGCGATCAAACGCCATTACCTCGAGGCAATCATTTGCGTCAAGGGAAACATCGTGTTTGGTGAGCCATTCTGCGGCTGCGTCAAGGAGCGTTCCGGTGGGACATGATCCGTAAATCGCGGCAGGGTTACAGGGCTCGGTGTCTTTCGCAGACGCCGAATGCGCGGCCTGGTAGACCGCTTTTGCAGTGGTATGTGACAATACGATACTCATGGTATATATCGTGTCAGCTAATGCCGTGTTGATGGCGCTGAGTGGTAAAGTCGTTTTAGGGGCCTAACCAAATGCTGTCCAAAAGCTTGACGCAATTATGGGTTGGCACGCCTAAAATCAATGTTCTCGCAGCTTAGCTATGGCATATAAATACTCAATTGCTGCACATTTGATATCGATGCATCATCATCCGACAACGAATTACGTGTCGGGAATTGGCCGAAATCGTTCAAAATGAGGGTTCAGAATTTGTGATGGCAGATCTATCTGTGGAACGTAGGGCGGCCCCGCTGCGGTGTTTTCCGCTGCGAGGCCGCTCGTGAGCAAGCAGTGTTTGTCGCAGGCGTTGCTATTTCGCGAATAGGTTCTTGAGGTTGAACTCGGCCTGTACCGTGCGGAGCATGAGGTCGGTGTCGTCCAGACCCAGATGCTGCTCGTTGGCGTCGGCGGCGAGGGTTCCGCGGCGGCGCGCCCAGTTCTCGAGTGCGGCGGGGGCGGACTCGCGGGGGAGCGAGCGGACGTCGGCATCCAGGCTGCGGCAGATCTGGCGCGAGTCGATGACGATGATCTTGCCGGCGCGGCGCGCCTCGGCGTAACCGTCCAGGTGAATCTTGAACCAGCTGTCCTCGAAGGCGGCGTTGTGCGCCATGTACGGATACTTCTTCATGAGCTTGAGCAGCTGCTTTTGTAGCTCCTTGTTCTCGCGGAACGGCTTTTTGCCGTCGATGTCGTCCCAGGTGATGTGGTGGATATTCGACAGTGGCACGTCCTCGCCCCGATAGGTATCGGGCAGACCGCAGTAGTGCGCCTCGGCGTCGTGCGGGACGGCGTCGCTGGTGAGGTCCATGATCTCCCAGCCCACGTTGATGATGTAGCCGCGCTCGGGCGCGCGGCC
>CAKUHM010000395.1 GCA_934655835.1 uncultured Collinsella sp.
ATCCGCTGTCGGCCGATGATAAACGGCCGTTGCTGCTCGTCATAGAAATATGCCTCCATATAAAACAGAGGCTCTCCCGTGGGAACGGACAGCAGCCGGGCGACTTCGGGTGACGCACACGCGATCTCAAGCGTGCACGGCTCGGTGAGGGCAGGCCCGCGACCCGTCCGTTCGCGCACGACCTCGAAAATTGATTGATCGGTAAGGTCCGCCTTCGCCAAAAAGGCGTTGTCTTCATAAACGTACGTGTTGTTCTCGAGCATCACGGGGATGCCATCGGCGGTGCGCACGCGTTCAATGCAGATCAGCTCCGACCCAACGGGAACGCCAAAAAACTGCGCTTCGGCAGCATCGGCCGGCAACACTTTTCTTGAGACAATACGCGCCCCGGGCTCCATCTCGTTGACACGACAGGCGTCCGAAAAGCTCTGAACGTCGTCCTTCTGGCGGATTTTACGCTTGAGCTTGGGGGCGTTTACAAACGTGCCCCTCCCCTGCTGCTTGGTAAGGTAGCCCTGCTGGACAAGCTCTTCAATGGCTCGCCGAACGGTAACGCGACCGACTTTGTAGCTTTCGGCCAATTCGAATTCATTTGGTATCCGAGCGCCCGCCTTATAGGTACCAGAATTGATGTCATTTTTGATGATATCGATAACCTGTTGATATAGCGGGATTGCCGCTTTTCCGTCGGTCAACCCTTCAGTCGATAGCATTTGCCCTCCCCTGGCAAATATGGAATCAATAATCGGTGCGGATTACGCATCGCCAGTCCTACGCAAGCTCCAGCAGCTCTGGCAGCTGGTCGATAATCTTGTCAGCCACATCCTGGCTAAAGCCGAAGCGCTCCTCGCGTTTGGCGATCACCGTCAGACCCGCTCGCTTGCCGGCAGTGATGCCGGGCACCGAGTCCTCGACGCAGCAGCAGCGGTCCGCGGGCAGCCCCAGCAAATCCAACGCATGCAGGTAAATATCGGGCTCGGGCTTGCTCTCCTTAAACTGCTCGCCGCTCACCACGTACTCAAAGGCATCCGACAGACCGCACGCATCGAGCACTTCCTCGATGCTGTCCATGGGAGACGAGCTGGCCAGCGCCACGCGAACGCCGCGGCGCGGAAGCTCGCGAATCGTCTCCACGGCGCCCGGATTGATCAAGGTCTGATAATCGCGCGGTCTTTTATGTGCCCATTCATCCCAGCGGGCCAGTGCCTCCTCGCCGGTGAAGTGTCCCTTTCCGGCGCGCTCAAACCAATCGACCAGCATATGCAAAAAGAACTGATGCGAGGTACCAACCTGCCCGTTCAGCTCCTCTTGGGTCAGGTTCAGCCCAAGCTCTTTGGCAAACGCAGCGGTCTCCCCCAGGTAGTAATACTCGGTATCGACGATGACGCCGTCCATGTCAAAGATAACGGCGTCGAACGGAAATGCGGACACGGCACCCTCCCTAACAAAAAGGCGCCCGCAAGCGGACGCCCGAACCATGCACTATCGGCGATTCTAACCCAGCAGCTTGTCGAGTGCCACCGCGAT
>CAKUHM010000396.1 GCA_934655835.1 uncultured Collinsella sp.
ACCTGCAACCCACTGATTACAAATCAGTTGCGCTACCGTTGCGCCACACTGGCACACTTGGCGCTTTCGCGCGAAGCCAGTTAAGAATAAAGGAATTGCGGACGAGGCGCAACAGGACTACATAGCGTTATGCATTTACGCCACAGCTACGGCCGCTCCCCTACCTCCCGCGCAAGGCTTTGAGCTTGGCCAGGGCATCGGGGCTCAGGCGACTGCCCAGAGTCATCTTGATCTGCGGAGCTTCCTCTGCCTCGTGAACGTCGTTATCGATCTGTTTGATCTCGTCCACCAGCATGCGGCTCGAGATGCGCGTGACGCCCTTGCCCATGACGACGGCTTGAATTGTACCGTCGCTCGACACCACAGAGCATGCACGGCCCTCTTCGCGCGCCTCGATACAGAGCTTTTGCACCACGGTATCTGCCGAAACGCCCGTCGGCGAGAACTCGATGCGCACGCCGCGCGCCGGCAGGTTGGGACGCTCGCTGGAGATGTTGCCTGCACCGTCAAAGACGATCACGGCCTCGTAGCGTCCCTGGGCAAACGCCGCGACATCGTTGATAAGCGCAGTACGAGCCATATCGTGGACGTCGCTGGAATATGGATCGTCGGAATGGTCGTAGACGAGCTTTTCGTAGCGCGGCGTGCAGTGAATCACGTTGTAGCCGTCGACCACCAGCAGCTCGGGCTTATTGGAGTGCACCGTCGAGACCGGATCGGCGATAGCCTGTGCAAACGCATTGCCGCCCACGCCATAGGTCGCGGCCGAAACAATCGGCTTGGCCGAGCCTTCGCCAAAGCGCTTGGCCTTGGACTTGGCGCGGTTCTTCTTGGACATGCGCTACTCCTCCCCCATGAGCTCGCCGGCATTGCGGCGCAGCCACTCAAAGCACAGCGCGGTGGTCGCCTGGGCCACGTTGAGACTCTCGGTCATGCCACGCTGGGGAAGCTTGGTCAAAAAGTCGCATTTCTCGAGCACCAGGCGCGAGATGCCGTCGCCCTCGGAGCCCATAACGAGCGCAACGCGGCCCTCGAAGGGAGCATCCCAGCAACTGCCCTCGGCGTGCTCGGAAGCACCGCCCACCCAAAAGCCGGCGGCCTTGAGGTCGTCAAGCGCTCGGGCGATATTGGGAACCTGCGCGATGGGCAGGTGCATGACAGCACCAGCAGAGGTTTTGTAGCTGCCCACGGTCACACCGGCGGCGCGCTTGTTGGCAATGATGACGCCCGCCGCGCCCACGACCTCGGCGGAGCGCACGATCGCACCAAAGTTGCCATCGTCGGTCACATGGTCGAGCACGACGACGAGCGCCGGTCCGTCACCCGCGCGATCGAGGATATCGGCGACATCGGCATAGGGGAAATTACCCACCTCGAGCGCAATGCCCTGGTGAGCGCCATGGCTCGACAGCGCATCGAGCTGCGCGCGCGGCACATACTTAATGCGGACGCCCGCGGCGTTGAGGTCGTCGACCAGGCGCGACAAGGCGGCATCGCGCTCCCCGCCCTCGGCGATGAGCGCGCA
>CAKUHM010000397.1 GCA_934655835.1 uncultured Collinsella sp.
GTGTATGAGACAGTTGAAGAAATATGTCAACAAAGATACACAGATTTTGGATGTAGGTACCGGAAGTGGTATCCTGTCGATTGCAGCCCTGAAGCTGGGAGCGGAACATGCGGTAGGAACAGATCTGGATCCATGTGCGATCTCAGCAGTAAAAGAGAATCTGGAAGCCAATGAGGTACCAGTGACAGACATGGATATGATTCTGGGCAATATTATTGACGATAAAGAGATCCAGGATGAAGTAGGATATGAGAAGTATGACATTGTTGTAGCCAACATTCTTGCAGATGTTCTGATCCCACTGACACCTGTGATCCTGCATCAGATGAAAAAAGGTGGTCTGTATATTACCTCCGGTATTATTGATGACAAAGAGGAAAGCGTAGTAGCAGCAGTAAAGGCGGCAGGCCTGGAAGTAGTAGAAGTAACACATCAGGGCGAATGGGTATCTGTGACCGCCAGAAAGATAGGCTAATATGCATCGATTTTTTGTGGAAGAGCCGGCTATGGGAGAGGATAGCATCACCATTACCGGTGGAGATGTGAATCATATAAAAAATGTACTCCGCATGTCTGTGGGCGACAAAATCTGCGTCATCAATGGACAGAATAACAAAGAGTACTACTGTGAAATCACAGCAGTTGGAAATGATGCAGTGGATACCAGAATCTGTGAGATCCGGGAATCAGATCAGGAACTTAGCAATGAAATTGTACTGTTTCAGGGGCTGCCCAAAAGTGATAAAATGGAATTGATCATTCAGAAGGCAGTGGAACTGGGGGTGCACACAATTGTGCCAGTATCCACAGACCGTACCGTGGTAAAGCTGGATGCGAAGAAAGAAGCCAATAAGCGAAAGCGCTGGATGAGTATTTCGGAAAGCGCGGCAAAACAGTCAGGGAGACTGCGTATTCCAGAGGTGACGCCGGTAGTTTCTTACCGGGAAGCATTGGAGATGGCAAAGAAGATGGATGTCCGTCTGATCCCTTATGAACTGGCAGAAGGTATGGAAAAAACCAGAGAGCTGATGAGCAGTATCCAGCCGGGGCAGTCAGTAGCAGTATTTATCGGACCGGAGGGCGGATTTGAAAGCAGTGAGATTGAAAAAGCCATGGAGATCGGCGCATGGCCGATTACTCTGGGAAAAAGAATTCTAAGAACTGAAACAGCAGGTCTTGTCACGCTGGCTATGTTAGTGTATAATCTTGAAAGGTGACAGACAATAAAGCAGTCTTAATTAGCTTGTCTAGTTGTGACTGCTTTTGTTTTTGTTGTATATTAATAATGGAGAAAGACATGGAAGCATATTTAGATAATTCTGCAACGACCAGATGCCTGGACAGTGTCATTGAGATTGTGGAGAAGACCATGAGAGAAGACTATGGGAATCCATCTTCCAAGCATCAGAAGGGGCTGGATGCCGAGAACTATGTAAGAGCGGCAAGAACAGAGATCGCAAAGACACTGAAAGTGCAGGACAAAGAGATTTTTTTCACTTCGGGAGGAACAGAATCC
>CAKUHM010000398.1 GCA_934655835.1 uncultured Collinsella sp.
TGTTCGTGCGGAACTCATATCGAGCAATGGTCCGGCGTCTCGCTACGGTGCAGCCAAGTTGACGTAGCTGAGATGCAGCACGCGGTCTGCTCACTCCTCGAAGTTCTTAGCGGAAATTGTTTGAGCTGCGACTGCGACTGGCTTGCAACAACGGTTGAGCTGCAACAAAGTTTTTATTGGACCTCGAACCCTATACTCGATGTTCGCTTCGTTCACCGAGTATCGCTCGCGAGGGGTCTGGAGTATATCGTCCCGCCAGCAGTTTCGCAGGCCAAAGGCCGAGAATGTTTGAGGACGGGATGATATACTCCAGACCCCCAGGAAGGTTACCTATGAACTACGCGAACATTAAGTATTTCGACATTGCTGATGGGGAAGGCGTTCGTACTTCTCTGTTTGTGAGCGGGTGCCGTCGTGGGTGCAAGAACTGCTTTAACTCTGTCGCGTGGGATTTTGCTGCGGGCGAGCCCTTCGATCGTGCCGTCGAGGATAAGATTATCGAGAGCCTCGATCATCCCTTTATTGACGGTCTGACGATTTTGGGCGGCGAGCCTATGGAGCCCGAGAATCAGGCGGGGCTCGTTGACTTTGTCGAGCGTGTTCGCGCTGCCTATCCCGTAGAGTCGGGGAAGACTATTTGGTGCTTTACCGGTGATGTGCTCGAGGAGCTTATGCCGGGCGGTCGCCACTACACCGAGGTCACGGACCGCATCCTTGCCTGTCTTGATATGTTGGTGGACGGTCCGTTTGTTCAGGATCTGTACGATATTACGCTGCGCTTTAGGGGCTCGAGCAATCAGCGTGTAATCGATATGAACGCCACGCGCGCCCGTGCTGCGCGTGAGGATGTTGCGCTTTGCGACGCTGTGGAGCTTTGGCGGGACGATCCTGTCTATTCGACCCATACTATGTAGCTGGTGGCGGCTGTGCGCCGGCGTGGTACCATAGCGCGAACGTGAAATTGGAAAAGTGAGGCCCAGATGGTCGATCAGGAAAAAGTCGAGGCCGCCATTAAGCTGTTGCTTGAGGGCATAGGCGAGGACCCAACTCGTGAGGGCCTACTGGAGACCCCGGCGCGCGTTGCCCGTATGTATGGTGAGATCGCCGGCGGTGTGGACCAGAGTGCCGAGGAACACCTGTCCAAAACCTTTGCCGTCGCTTCGAACGATTTGGTTATCGAGCGCGACATCACGTTCTACTCGCTGTGCGAACATCATCTGCTGCCGTTTTATGGCAAGGCCGCCATTGGTTATATCCCTAACGGTCGGGTGGCTGGGCTTTCCAAGCTCGCCCGCACGGTTGAGGTTTATGCCCGCCGTCTTCAGCTGCAGGAGCAGCTGTGTGCGCAGGTTGCCGACGCTCTCATGGATTATCTCGCTCCCCAGGGGGCGATTGTGCTCATGGAAGCTGAGCATATGTGCATGACGATGCGTGGCGTGCAAAAGCCCGGCACCAAGACCGTGACGCTCGCTCGCCGCGGCGTCTTTGAGACCGATCCCGCGCTCGAGGAGCG
>CAKUHM010000399.1 GCA_934655835.1 uncultured Collinsella sp.
GTTACCTCGGATACCTGGACGCCAAATACGCGCGCGGCCGTCTCGGCATGGAAGTCCTCGCCCTCGTTAAAGGCGCGCACCAGGTGCTCGTCACCCGAAAGATGCGCGAGCAGGCGCAACTCGATCTGCGAGTAGTCCACCGCCAAAAAGACGCTCCCCTCGCCCGCCGAAAACGCCGTCTTGACGGTACGACCCAGCTCCGAGCGCGTCGGAATGTTTTGCAGATTGGGGTCGCTCGAAGACAGACGGCCCGTTGCCGTAATGGTCTGGTTGTACGTGGTGTGCACGCGACCATCGCTGCGACGCAGCGGACCCAGCGTGTCCAGATACGTCGACTTGATCTTAGACTTCTCGCGCCAGTCCAGAATCAGGCGGACGATCTCGTGGTCGCGGGCAAGGTCGCTCAGCACCTTGGCGTTGGTCGAATAATAGCCGCGCTTGGTCTTTTTGAGACCCTTGGTCGGAAGGCCCATCACGTCAAAGAGTACGTGCGACAGCTGCATGGGGCTGCCGATGTTGAACGTCTCGTCGCCGGCAAGGTCGCGAATGTTACGCTCAACCTCCGCGATCTGTGTCGCCAGGCCCTCGGACAGGCTGTGCAGACGGTCGGGATCAACGAGCATGCCCGCACGCTCCATCTTGGCGAGTACGGGCACGAGCGGCATCTCGATGCCGTCGAACACGTTAGCGGCGTTCTCGCGCGCCATGCGGTCGCGCAGCGGGGCCACCAGGGCCAGCGTCAGGGCAGCCGTGCGAGCAGCGGGTACGGGCGCGTCCTCGCCGGCACCTTCCGCGCCGCGGGCCGCAGGCAGTGACATCTGAAGATAGGTATCGGCCAGATAGTCCTCGTCAAACTCGGAGCGGTCGGAATCCAACAGGTAGGCAGCGACCACGGTATCGAAGATACGTGTGGAATCGGCAGCGAGCGGATCCATAAGCTCGGGCTCAGAAGAATCGATGGGCGAAAGCTCGTGCAGGAGCGTCTTCATGTCCGGGCTCGCCACACGACCCTCCATAAACAGACGCGCGAGCACGCCGGCGATCACACCGTGGGCAACGTTGAAGCCCTCAGCCTTGACCGCCGCGCTGCCGTCGCCCTCCTCGAGCGCGAACAAGCCCTTGGAAGTCGCCAGCCACAGCGTGCGCGTCAGACCAAAGAGTGCGCCCTCTTCCTTGTCGTCGTCCACCACGGCGGCGACCCACTCGCCGGCTTCAATCGCGCGGGAGACCTCAGCCGCGACGACACCGAGTGCCTCGGCATCGTCGGCGGCGGCACGCACCATCGCAGGCATCTCAAATACACTGGCCGCACCCACGGCCCCGCCCTCGCCGCCAATCAGCGCCAAGAAGCGGTTCTGCATGGCCGTTATGCCGAGCGTGCCCAGCGCCGCGGAAACCTCGTCGGCAGAAAACGCCGGGAAGGACGTTGCATCAAAATCGAGCTCGACGGGCGCATCGGTACGAATGGTCGCGACCTTACGGCTCAGCAGCGCGTCGTCAATGTGCGC
>CAKUHM010000400.1 GCA_934655835.1 uncultured Collinsella sp.
GTTACCTCGGATACCTGGACGCCAAATACGCGCGCGGCCGTCTCGGCATGGAAGTCCTCGCCCTCGTTAAAGGCGCGAACCAGATGCTCGTCGCCAGAAAGGTGCGCCAGCAGACGCAGCTCGATCTGCGAGTAGTCGACCGCCAAAAAGAGGCTGCCCTCGCCTGCCGAGAACGCCGTCTTGACGGTACGGCCCAGCTCCGAGCGCGTCGGAATGTTCTGCAGGTTGGGGTCGCTCGAGGACAGGCGGCCCGTCGCGGTAATGGTCTGGTTGTACGTGGTGTGCACGCGACCGTCACCGCGGCGCAACGGGCCCAGCGTGTCCAGATAGGTCGACTTGATCTTGGACTTCTCACGCCAGTCCAAGATCAGGCGCACAATCTCGTGGTCACGGGCAAGGTCGGTCAGCACCTTGGCGTTGGTCGAATAATAGCCGCGCTTGGTCTTTTTGAGGCCCTTGGTCGGAAGCCCCATCACATCAAAGAGCACGTGCGACAGCTGCATGGGGCTACCGATATTAAAGGTCTCGTCGCCGGCCAGGTCGCGAATGCTGCGCTCGACCTCGGCAATCTTGGTTGCGAGGCCCTCGGACAGATTGTGCAGACGGTCGGGGTCCACAAGCATACCCGCACGCTCCATCTTGGCAAGCACGGGCACGAGCGGCATCTCGATACCGTCGAACACGTTGGCAGCGTTCTCGCGCGCCATGCGGTCGCGCAGCGGCGCCACCAGCGCCAGCGTCAGGGCGGCGGTACGAGCGGCGGGCGCAGGGGCATTCTCGCCGGCGCCTTCCGCACCACGCACCGCGGGTAGCGACACTTGCAGGTACGTATCGGCCAGATACGCCTCGTCAAACTCGGAGCGGTCCGAGTCCAGCAGGTAAGCGGCAACTACGGTGTCAAAAATACGCGTAGAGTCAGCAGACAGCGGGTCCATGAGCTCAGGCTCTGAGGAATCGATAGGCGAAAGCTCGTGCAGCAGCGCCTTCATGTCCGGGCTCGCCACACGGCCCTCCATAAACAGGCGCGCAAGCACGCCCACGATTACGCCATGGGAGAAATTGAAGCCATCGACCTCGGAAGCAACGCCGCCCTCGTCCTCCTCGAGCGCAAACAGCCCCTTGGACGTAGCCAGCCACAGCGTGCGCGTCAGGCCGAAAAGTGCGCCCTCTTCCTTATCATCGTCGACCACGGCAGCAACCCACTCGTCCGCCTCGATCGCGCGGGCAACTTCGGACATCGTGGCAGCAAACGCCTCAGCATCGCCGGCGACGGCACGAATGACCGCGGGCAGCTCAAACGTGCTGGCAGCAGCTGCAGCGCCGCCCTCGCCGCCGATAAGCGCCAAAAAACGGTTCTGCATGGCGGTAATGCCAAGCGTTCCCAGCGCCGCGGAAACCTCGTCGGCAGAAAACGCCGGGAATGAGGTCGCGTCAAAATCGAGCTCGACGGGCGCATCGGTACGAATGGTCGCGACCTTACGGCTCAGCAGCGCGTCGTCAATGTGCGC
>CAKUHM010000401.1 GCA_934655835.1 uncultured Collinsella sp.
GACGCTGGCCGGCAAGGCGGCCGTGAGGCGTTACGGTGACCTCGCGCAGCGTAACCTCGGCACGCTCTTCGAACGTTGGGGCGGCCATCACCAACAGGTCGCCTTCTTCGATCACCGTGTCGCCATTGGGCAGCACCGGGTGCGCTCCGCCGCGCAGCGACAGGCTGTGCTCACGCAGGACGCTAAAGACGCTCGCCGCGTCGGTGGATGCCACAACGGAGCCCAGCAGCAGGCCGCTGATCCAGTCGAAGCCCAGCACAAAGTGCGCGAACGCGCCCGTAATGCCGGCGGTGATGACGACGCCGAGCGTGCTCAGCAGCACCGCGGGCACGGCGACGGGTTTGGCGCGGTCGATGTTGGTGTTAAAGCCGCCGTAGAACATGATGAACAGCAGCGCCGTACTGCAGACGGTTTCGGTGAGCGCGTAGTCGCTAAAGTCGATTTGCGCCGGGCCGTTGACGCCCAGCAGCATGCCGAGCGCGATAAAGATGAGCAGGGTGGGGAAGGGGAGCTTTTTGCCGACGGGCTTGATGGTCAGGCACAAAATGATGACGAGGCCGATAAAGAGAAGTATCTGGTTCATGGATGGTGTCCGCTCCTGGGTGGTTGGCGTGGCACGGTCAGTTGTCTGCGGTTATTTGTACCCAAAGATGGTGGGTTTATGGGGTTGGATTGCGGGCGTGCGCGATATCGTCATAGACGGCTGCCGTCTTTGCCTCTGCTCGGAAACCCTTTCCAGCTTTATTGCAACGGAGTACAATGGGTAACGTTTAAGTTCAACTTGAAGTTTTAGTTGCGGCGCCGGGCTTCCGCTGCAATGCAAAGAGAGGCGTACCATGGCGATCTATGTGACATCCGATGCTCACGGGCACGTGCGTGCGCTTGACGAGGCCCTGTCCAAGATCTCGCTGGCGTCCGACGACACGCTATACGTGCTGGGCGACATGATCGATCGCGGGCCCGATCCGGTCGGCGTTATTAAGCTCGTGCGTTCGCTGCCCAACGCCCACGTGCTCAAGGGCAACCACGAGCAGATTATGCTCGATGCCATCATTGGGCAGGATCCGCTCGATGCCGAGACCTGGGATATCAACGGCGGTTGGACGACGCGCGAGCAGCTCAACGACATGGAATTTGAGGCGTACGAGGAACTCGTGCGCTGGATGGCCGGGCTGCCGCTCTACGCGGTGACCGAGACCGACGAGCGGCCGTACCTGCTGGTGCATGCCGGTATTGAGATGGAGGCCGCGCGGGCGTTTTTGCTTGAGCATGGCGTCGATTGTGCCGATGGTGCGGGGGCGGTGGATGCCGATCGCGAGCTGCTCCAGCAGATGCTTGCGGTGCAGTCGTCCGATGACTTGCTGTGGATTCGCCACGGCTATTGGGATGCGCCGACGGGGTTGCTTTCCGCCGAGGGTAGGGGCCCGGTCGTGGTGAGCGGCCACACGCCCACGGTGTCGCTTGGGCGTTATTGCGAGGTGGGCGGTCTGGCGGGACTCG